>JACOTK010000051.1 GCA_016178435.1 Actinomycetota bacterium | reverse complement strand
TGTCGTGGTGAGGGGTGCGGCGTCCGTCGAGGACGCGAAGCGCGGTGCCCGAAGGATCGCCGAGAGCGCGCTCTGCAAATGCTCGTGGTACGGCCAGGACCCCTACTGGGGCAGGATCCTCAGTGAGTTGGGGAGTTCCGGCGCCGCGTTTGACCCCGATCTCGTATCGGTCTCCTACGGGGGCGTGACGGTCTGTCGCGACGGCATCGCCTCGTCGCACGACGAGCATGCGGTGAGGGATGTGATGGCGGCGCGCCACATCGAGCTCGTGGCCGATCTCGGTCTCGGTGACGGCGCCGCGGTGATCCTGACCAACGACCTCACCCACGCCTACGTCGACGAGAACATGGGGACGTCATGACCGAACAGCCGACGGTCCCGCTGACCGCCGAGGCAAAGGCCCCCGAGGCGCCGACCGCCGATCCAAAGGCCCCCGAGGCGCTGACCGCCGATCCAAAGGCCCCCGAGGCGCTGACCGCCGAGGCAAAGGCCGAGGTGCTCGTCGAGGCACTGCCCTACATCAGACGCTTCCGTGGTCAGGTGCTGGTCATCAAGTACGGCGGCAACGCCATGGGCGACAGCAACGAGGCGGCGGAGCTCGCGCACTTCGCCGAGGACGTCGTGATGCTGCATGCGGTGGGGATTCGTGTCGTCGTCGTCCACGGGGGCGGGCCGCAGATCGGAGCACTGATGGAACGTCTCGGGAAGGAGACCGCCTTCATCGACGGTCTCCGGGTCACCGACGCCGAGACGCTCGACATCGCCCGCATGGTGCTCGTGGGGAAGGTCAACCGCGACATCGTCGGCGCCATCGGTTCAAGGGGGGCCGTGGCCGTTGGGCTCTCGGGCGAGGACGCCGGTCTGCTCCGGGCAGCTCCCCGATCGGCGGCCCTCGGTTTCGTCGGCGACGTCACGTCCGTCGACACCGACATCATCGATCGCCTTCTGGCCGAGGACGTCGTCCCTGTGATCGCAACCATCGGCTCCGACGACGCCGGCCAGTCCTACAACATCAACGCCGACACCGCGGCAGGGGCCATCGCCGAGGCGCTCTGTGCCGAGAAGCTCGTGTACCTGACCAACATCGAGGGCCTGCGGTCGGATGTCAACGATGCCCGGAGCCTGTTGTCGGCGGTCACCGCCGACCAGCTCGACGATCTCGTCACGTCCGGGGCCATCACCACCGGCATGATCCCCAAGGTGGCCTCCTGCAGCCGTGCGGTCCGAGCCGGCGTGGGCCACGCCCACATCCTCGATGGCCGAGTGCCCCACGTCCTGTTGCTGGAGATCTTCACGAACTCGGGCATCGGCACCATGGTGAGCGCGTGATGGCGCCGACGACCGACTCCCGCCCCTGGCACATGCCCACGTATGCGCCCGTTCCGGTCACGTTCGTGCGGGGGGCGGGCACCGAGTTGTGGGACACGGAGGGGCGGCGATATCTCGACTTCCTCTGTGGTCTGGCGGTGACCGGCCTGGGCCACTCGCACCCCGTGGTCGCCGAGGCCATCGCCGTCCAGGCGGCGACCCTGATGCACGTGTCCAACCTCTACGGCAATGTGGTCGCACCCGAGGTCGCCGCGACCATCGATCGACTGCTCGGGGGCGGCGGTCAGGTGTTCTTCACCAACTCCGGCGCCGAGGCGAACGAGTGCGCCATCAAACTCGCGCGGAAGTGGGGGGGACGGGGGCGACATGTTGTGGTCAGCGCCTACGGCTCGTTCCACGGCCGCACCCTGGCGACACTTCATGCGACCGGCCAACCGGCAAAGCACGAGACGTTCCAACCCTTGCCCGAAGGGTTCCGCCATGTCCCACTCAACGATCTCGACGCACTCGAGGGAGCACTCGACCCGAGCGTGACGGCGGTCCTTCTCGAGCCGCTGCAGGGTGAAGGCGGCGTGTGGCCTGCCGATCCCGACTACCTCCGCGGGGTTCGGCGACTGTGCGACGAGCGAGGCGCCCTGCTCATGATGGACGAGGTGCAAACGGGGCTCGGTCGAACGGGCCGATGGTTCGGCTTCGAGCACGCAGGCATCAGGCCCGATGTGGTGCAACTCGCAAAGGCGCTCGGCAACGGCATGCCCATCGGCGCATGTTGGGCGCGGGCCGACGTCGCCGCCGTCTTCGAGCCCGGTGATCACGGTACGACCTACGGCGGTCAGCCCCTGGCGACCTCCGCTGCCCGTGCCACCCTGGCTGTCATGGAGGCGGAGGACGTGCCCGCCCGGGCCGACAGGGCCGGCGCTCGACTCGCCGAGGGGCTTGCCGGCCTGCCGGGTGTCGTCGATGTGCGGGGGCTGGGCCTTCTGCTCGGCGCCGAGCTCGCGGAGGGCATCGACGCCAAGGAGATCGCTGCGGTGGCTCTTGACGCAGGACTTGTCGTCAACCCGATCACCCCCACCGCGTTGCGGCTGGCCCCACCCCTGCTGGTCGGCGATCACGAGATCGATGAGGCGCTGGCCATCCTCGATGCGGTTCTCCGTGAGCGGGCGCAGCCGTCATGAGCCCTCGACACGTCCTGGAGGTCGACGACCTCACGCCTGCCGAGCTGATCCGGGTACTCGATCTGGCGGAGGCCGACCGACCCCCACGGGTCCTCGAGGGACAGGGCATGGCTCTGCTCTTCGAGAAGCCGTCCGCTCGGACGCGCAACTCCATGGAGATGGCGATCGTGCAGCTCGGCGGCCATCCGCTGTCGATGCGGGGCGATGAAGTGGGCATCGATGTGCGGGAGTCGGCCGAGGACATCGCCCGGACGCTGTCGTGCTTCCACGGCGCCATCGGTGCACGGGTCTTCGAGCACGCCAGGCTGGAGCGCATGGCGGCGGTGGCCACGGTGCCGGTCGTCAACATGTTGAGCGACCTGAG
>JACOTK010000066.1 GCA_016178435.1 Actinomycetota bacterium | reverse complement strand
CTTTGCCACCAACAACTCGTCCCCACCGATCGGCGTGCAGGAGGCCAAGTTGGCTTCGTTCGGGATTCCGGCCGTGGGTGACGTGGTCACCTCGGCGCAAGCGGCCGCATCGATGCTGGAGCCAGGCATGTCCGCCCTGGCATGCGCAGGGCCAGGAGTCGTCGAGGCGCTCGAGGCTCGTGGGGTCGAGGTCGTGGTCGGTGGACGCCCGGATGCGGTTGTCGTCGGGTTCCACACGGACTTCGACTACCAACGACTCACGGTTGCCCATCGTGCCATCGACGGCGGGGCACGCCTCATCGGCACCAATGACGACCCCACGTACCCCACGCCTGCAGGGCCGACTCCTGGAGGGGGCGCCATCCTGGCGGCCGTGGCGACGGCGGCGGGCGTCACTCCCGAGATCGCCGGCAAGCCGTACGCACCGATGGCCGATCTGGTGCGCTCCATGCTGGGCGAAGGGCGCATCGCCATGGTCGGTGATCGAGCATCGACCGACGGCTGTTTCGCCCGCATGCTCCAAGCCGACTTCGTGTTGGTGTTGAGCGGCGTCACCGGTCCCGAGGACCTTCCCACCGACCCCGTGGCAGATCTGGTTTGCGCGGACCTCCAGGGGGTCGCCGATGCGGTGACGGGCTCCTGAGGTTCCGAGTCCGGGCGGCGATCCGACCTGGGCTTTGGTCCGTTCAGGGTGACGAGGCGCCACGGGTCGAGTTGCGGGCGATGGTGGTCGTCCTTGTGACGAGTCCGATCGCCATGCCGAAGACGAAGCCCCCCACATGTGCTGCCCAGGCAACCCCCTCGTTCGGGTTGAGGAAGAACTGCGAGACGAACCAGAACGCCAGCAACCACTTGGCGGCGATCTCGCGTACGAAGATGAAGAGGAACACGAAGGCCGTCAACACCGGGGCGTTCGGAAACCAGACCAGGTACGCGCCCATGACGCCCGCAACCGCACCCGAGGCGCCGATGATGGGCATGGTGCTGTCGGGTTGGACCGCGATGTGAGCGAGGGTGGCCACGAGGCCCGCGAGGAGATAGAAGCCGAGGTAGCGGACGGTGCCGAGGCGATCCTCGATGTTGTTGCCGAAGATCCACAGGAACAACATGTTGCCGCCGAGGTGCAGCAGGTTGCCGTGGAAGAACATGGAGAACACGATCGCAAGCAGCACGGGCTTGTCCGGAAAGATGGGAGCGCCCTGAGCGGAAGGCTTGCAGGCGGAGACGTCGAGCGGGTCGGGGTTGATGGTGAGCGCGAGTTGCTCGGGCGAGAGGGGCCTGCCCGTGGTGATCTCGCAGGGAATCGCCGCGTGCTCGAAGTTGAACCTTGCGACCGACGAATTGATGTCGCCCCCCGAGTCCCGGTTGAACAGCTGGAGACCCTGCGGCTGAAGGAACAGGTACACCGCAACGTTCAGCGCAATCAGGGCAAGCGTGATGACGGGGGTCCTGCGCGTCGGATTGCGGTCGCGCAGGGGGATCACGTTCTCGATCCTAGGTGACTGGTATTGGACGAGAGTTCGATGTGAGGGCCGGGCAGCCGAGAACGATTCAGAACGGCTCCAGCGAACCAGATCTCACCCCGCTGCATCAACGGCCCAATCCGACCAGTGCTCCGCAGGACCCCGGTCGGCGATCTCGTCCAGCGCTCGCTCGTCCCCGTCGAGCGGTTCGGCAGCCCAACGGTCTGCATCACCCTCCGACGCCAACCGGTCGAGGTGGCGGCGAAGGGCTTCACGCAGAGGCTCGGAGCGATCGATGCCGAGTGCTTCGCCCATCCGTTGGGTTTCGTCGGCGTCACGATTCGATAACCCACAGGTGGGTAACTTTGCTGGACAAGTCAATCGACAGATATACATTTATAGAAATATGATAACCTACGAGTATGCGCAAGAGCGAACGAGCAGAGCAAGCCCGTAGAGAGTTGGACCGGAAGTTCGAAGCAGCGAGCCTCGGTCCGTTGCTCGCGCGGCCTCGCGGCGGCTGGATTCGAGCCATCCGCACCGGCCTCGGAATGAGCCAAGAGGCACTGGCTTCGCGCCTCGACGTCACGAAGGCGAACGTCGCCAAGCTGGAAGGGTCCGAGCTCAGCGAGACCATCAGCATCGGCAAGCTCGCGGAGGTCGCTCGGGCCATGGACTGCCGGCTGGTGTACGCACTGGTGCCCAACGTCAGTCTCGAGCACACCGTCCAGCAGCAAGCCGAACGCGTGGCGACCACCACGCTCGGGTACGTTGCCACGACCATGGGTCTCGAAGCCCAGGCGGTCGAGCCCGACCGCCGCACCGAGCAGCTCGCCTCGCAAGCTCGGAAGGTCATCGACGACAACCGGCAGTGGACGACCCGATGAGCACGCACGACGACCCGCCACCGAGAACGTTCAACCTTCGGACGATCGGTCCGGATCCCGACGGCGCGACGCCTCTGGAGGAGGAAGACCTCGTCGACCTCATCCCCGCGTTCGTGGCCACGCGAGGAGATCTCAACATCGTGGAGTTCGACAACATCACCAAGGCGATGCCGTGGGCCTTGGACCAGGCGCGTCGGCGCGGCGCGGCGCTCGTCTTGGGCTACACGTTCCTCTTCACCTTGCATCGCCGGATGTTCGAGGACGTCTGGAAGTGGGCCGGGACGCAGCGCCGACGTGTGACCAACATCGGTGTCGAGCCTTCACAGATCAAGACGCAGACGATGCAGACGCTTGACGATGCCCTGTTCTGGCACGAGAACGATGTCTTCGACGTCGACGAGCGCGCAGCGCGCATCCATCGGCGGCTCGTAGCGGTGCACCCGTTCCCCAACGGCAACGGCCGATGCACGCGGCTGGTGGCCGACCTGTACCTGACTGCGATCGACCAACCGATCTTCACCTGGGGCGCTGATGGCAAGCTCGACGAGGACGGCGAGGCTCGACAGCGCTACATCGACGCCCTGTACGCCGCGGACGGCGACGACTACGCGCCGCTCGTCGCGTTCGCTCGCTCATGACCAGGCAGACGGGTGACCGCCCCGTCCGTCACCCCTTGAACTCGCCTTCGCTCGCATCGCAGCTCGGATCGCGAGTTCAACCGCATGACAAGCACCGGTCACCGGGAGAGCGGGGAAGGTGAAGTACCCTGGTGGACTTGTGACGACCCGGCGCCGACTCGACCTGGAGATGGTCCGTCGGGGGCTGGCTCCCAGTCGGGAGCAGGCGCAGATTCAGGTGGCTGCGGGGCTGGTGTTGGTCAAGGGCGCTCCGGCAACGAAGGCGGCTCACCTCGTGGGCGCAGGTGAGCCGATCGAGCTCCAGGGTCCACCGGCGCGATTTGTCGGTCGAGGCGGCGTGAAGCTCGATGCGGCGCTCGATGCCTTCGCGGTCGCCGTTGGCGGCCGGCGTTGCCTGGATGCAGGGGCCTCGACAGGGGGCTTCACCGACTGTCTCCTGCAGAGGGGAGCATCCGAGGTGGTCGCCGTCGACGTCGGCTACGGCCAACTGCACGAGCGCCTCCGGGACGACCCTCGCGTCACCAATCTCGAGCGGACCAACATCCGCAACCTCGTACCCGAACGCACCGGGGGAGCATGCTCCCTGGTCGTGGCCGATCTGTCCTTCATCTCGCTACGGGTGGTTCTTCCCGCTCTCGTGGGGCTGCTCGACGCCGATCCCGGATCGGAGCTCGTGCTCCTGGTGAAGCCGCAGTTCGAGGCGGGACGACGGGAGGCGTCGCGCGGCAAGGGCGTCGTGCGTGATCCCGAGGTCTGGCGAAGGGTGCTCGACGAGGTCGTAGCCGCCGGCGAGGACTCGGGAGCGGTCATGATGGGTGTCATGGTTTCGCCCATCACCGGAGCAGACGGAAACGTGGAGTTCCTTGTCCACCTGAGGAGGTCGGCCGCGCTCGAAGCGACCGCTCCCGACCGGGTAGGCCTTCTCGCCATGGTCGTCGATGAGGCCCGACGTCGGCACGGAGGCTGATCATGGCAACCATTGCCTTCGTGCTCCATCATCAACGACGCGAGGCGGTCGAGCTCGTCCGTGATGCCACCGAGTGGCTCGTGGAGCGCGGCCATGAGGTGCGCCTGCCCAGTGGCGACGCGTCGCACGCCGGGCTGACCGATCACGGATGCAACAACGATGAACTGCTGCACGATCTGGGACTTGTTGTCAGCCTCGGCGGCGACGGCACGATGTTGCGTGCCGTCGATCTTGTTGCCGATCGGGACGTACCCGTCCTTGGCATCAACCTGGGCCAACTCGGCTATTTGACCGAGGTTGAGCCTGCCGGCTTGCGCATGGCGCTGAAGCGCTACCTTGCGGGCTCCTACGACATCGAGCAGCGGATGCGCCTCGCCGTGACGATCGACGCACCCTCGGGCGCCGGTCCGGCGTCGGGAACCTTTTCGGCGCTCAACGAGGCCGTGGTCGGCAAGACCCCGGCAGGACAGGTGGTGCGTCTGCGGGTCTCGATCAACGGCGAGTCGCTCATGACGTACTACGCGGACGGCATCATCGTCGCCACACCGACAGGGTCAACCGCCTATGCGTGGTCCGCAGGCGGGCCCATCATGGCGCCCACCCATCAGGCTCTGCTGCTGACGCCGGTTGCCCCGCACACGATCTTCGACCGCTCATTGGTCCTCGACCCGTTGTCGGTGATTCGTCTGGAGGTCATCGGCGATCGATCCGCGACCCTGTCGGTCGACGGCACCAACCTCGGACAGCTCGAGGCGGGTGATGCGGTGGTGTGCACGGCTGCCGATCGGCCGGCCCGGCTGGTGACGTTCGGGCCACGCAACTTCATCAACATCCTGAAGACGAAGTTCGGCCTCGACGAACGCGGGGGGATGTAGCGCTCCATGCTGGTCGAGCTTGCCGTTCGTGATCTGGGGGTGATCGCCGATCTCTCGTTGACCCTCGGACCGGGCATGACCGCGCTGACCGGTGAGACCGGCGCGGGCAAGACCCTCCTGGTCGTCGCCGTCGAGCTGCTCGTCGGCGGACGGGCAGACGCCGGGATCGTGCGCAACGGCGCGAGCGAGGCGAGAGTCGAGGGTCGATTCGTCGCCGAGGACGGTGGCGAGCTCGTGTTGTCCCGTGTGGTGCCGCTTCAGGGGCGTTCACGCTCCTACCTCGACGGGCGCATGGTTCCGGTGGCCACCCTCGCCGAGGTGGGAGCCCGCCTGGTCGATCTGCACGGTCAACACGCCCATCAGTCACTGCTCGCCACCGGGGTGCAGCGGGACGCACTGGATCGATTCGCCGGAGTCGCCCTCGATGCGCTTCACGCAGCCCGAGATCGTCTTGCGGAAGTCGATTCCGCTCTCGCCGGTCTGGGCGGTGATTCGCGGGAACGTGCACGCGAGATGGATCTGCTGAGCTACCAGCTCGAGGAGATCGATGCGGCAGGTTTGGTCGATCCCGACGAGGAGAGGGCGCTGGAGGTTGCCGAGGAGACGTTGGCCGACATCTTTGCACATCGCGAGGCCGCCGCCCTCTCGCATGACCGGATTGCACGGGACGGCGGGGCGGCCGAGCTCATCGGCGAGACGCTGCACCTCCTCGGAGGCCGAGGACCCTTTTCCGGAATCGAGCGGCGACTGAGAGCGGTCAGCGCGGAGCTCGACGACATCACCACCGAGCTGCGAACCGTCGGCGAGCGACTCGAGGATGATCCGCAGGCGCTGGAGGAGGTGCGTCGGCGACGCAGGCTGCTGCGAGAACTGCGTCGGAGGTACGGCGAGACGCTCGATGAGGTACTCGCCTATGCAGACCAGGCCCGCATGCGTCTCGACGAGTTGTCCTCGCATGACAAACAGGTCGCCGAGCTCGAGGCGCAACGATCACGGGCCATGGAGGAGCTCGCGTCGGAGGCGGCGAAGGTCGCGACGGCGAGACGGTCGGCCGCCCCAGGCCTTGGGTCCGCGGTGGAGGAGATCCTGGCGACGCTCGCCATGCCTCAGGCTCGATTCCGTGTCGAGGTCGACGGCGTGGCCGGGGAACGGGTGCAGTACCTGCTTGCGGCAAATGCGGGGGAGGACTTTGCTCCTCTGGCGAAGGCGGCCTCGGGCGGTGAGTTGGCCCGCACGATGCTCGCCCTGCGTCTTGCGCTGCTCCACAGTCGGGAGGGCGACACCGATTCGCCCGGGACCCATACAACGCTGATCTTCGATGAGGTCGACGCCGGGATAGGAGGCGAGGCGGCACAGGTGGTGGGGCAGGCTCTGGCATCGGTCGCACGAGACGCCCAGGTTCTGGTGGTGACCCATCTCGCCCAGGTGGCGGCATGTGCGGATGCCCAGATAGCGGTGACCAAGTCCGATGTCGAGGGACGCACCGTCGCACAGGCCGAGT
>JACOTK010000050.1 GCA_016178435.1 Actinomycetota bacterium | reverse complement strand
GTAGACGGAGGCCAGGATGGCGCCGGTCAGGTGCGGACGCAGCTCGCGCAACACTGCCAGGACATCCCGCTCAAGTCGGGGATCTCCGGGCTCGACGTCGTGGAGAACCATGACAAGATTGTCGCGTGCGCAGCCGAGGCACGAGTGGACGCTTCGGATCGGGCAGCGTCGACAACTTGGCAAAAGGGGTGCTACCCGAGTATCCGCGGACGAACTCAAGTGATGGACCCGGACGGCCAGGCGGGTCGGTAACGGACGCCCAGAGGTTTGAGGGTCCCCAGTTCAACTCGCCGATAGCATCAGCGAGTTGGTTCGGGACTGCCGCGCGTTGAGGTGACAGGTTGGGTCAGGCGGCGGCTGCCGTCTGTGGGGTCATGATCATCTCGTATTCGATGGGGGTCAATCGGCCGGGGCCGATCTCGCGAGTGGCGCGCCCCCCGGGCTCATGCCAACACGATGATCAGCGCGTGGAGCGCAGGGCGTTGAGGCGGTTGGTGTATTCGTCCTCGTCGATCTCGCCGCGGGCGAAGCGTTCGGCGAGGATGTCCTCGGCAGAGCGTTGGAGTGGCCCCCCGCCACCCGATGAGCCACGGGAGAGGGTCACGATGAGCCAGGCGACGAGGCCCCAGAAGCCGAACATGACGATCGTCATCGTGAGCCATCCAAGCCAGCTCCAGCTGCCACCGTTCCAATACATCATCGTGGTCTCCTCGTTGCAACTCGTCTGGAGGGTGGAACTCGGAGTTTCCGGCCCTCTTGGCTGTCAGTACCCACAGTCTGTGCCACTGGTAGCGTCGCGATCAGCGGGCCGTGGGCTCGACGGTGAGTGTGGCGCGCATGCCGGCTACGGCGTGACCGGGCACGTGGCACATGATCTCGTAGCGGCCGGGCCGGTTGGGCGCGGTGAACGCCCCGTTGTCCTGACCGCCTCGGTTGGCTTCGAGCTCGAAATCGAGGTCCTCGATGTGGAGGTCGTGGAAGACACCACCGCGGTTGTCGAGGGCGATGTTGACGGTTTCACCGGCGCGGACACGAAGATCGGTGGGTTCGAAGAAGAACTCGGCGGCGATGACATTGATCTCACGCGCGCCGGGCACCGGTGGTGGCGCTTGGCCACCGACATTGCCGCGGGTTCCCCACATCCCGTCGTGCATCGAGCGTATCCAGCCGGGCCAATGCTGTCCCCCGGTACCGGCGGTGGCCCCGAGGAGTGCCAGGGCGACGAGTGCGATGGTGGTGGTGACCAGCAGCGCACGGCGCGGTGTGCGTGGGGGAGCGGGGCGCGTCCGAGTGAGCGTCGCTCGTAGCTCTTGATACTGCTCGGGACTGATGTCGCCTCGCGCAAGGCGCTCGTCGAGAATCTGTCCCGGGGCGTCAGTGGGGCCGGCGGCTCCGGTCAAGGTCCACGTCACGGCGAGCACGACGGCCACCAGGATGAGCAGGGTGAGCAGTGTCCACCCCGGGTTGGCGTCGCCCATCATCATGACGGCGTCTCGATCCCGGGTGGGGTCGGTGCTGTGGTGGTGGGAAGGCTGGTGGTACGCATGGCGGTCCTTCCGTCAGTGAGACGTCATGACGCTACAGCCGCTGCTGCGCAACGCCCATCTGATCAGGACCCGCAAGGACGGAACGCTCGTCTTCTATCGGCCGGGCACATCAATGGCGCCGGTGAAGGCTTGCTTCGCAATGTTGTGCCGAAGCCCGGCTAGCCTGGTGGGCACGGCGATGGGGCTCGCCTTGAACCGCCCACCCCGGTGGGCTGATGGCTCCTACCTCGTGGCCTTGGCGCGTGTTCGTCCGGTCGCGGCGTAGAGCCGGACGCCGTCGATCATCGTGCCGGGAATCCGGACCGGCAGCGAAGGTGTCGAGCGATGCGATCCGAAGAACCCGAGGACCATCGGACCCCGACCGACCCCGCATCGTTGCGTGCCCTCGATCGTTGGCGGGTTGCCGTCGTGGAGCAGGTCGAGCTGGTCGTCCACCTGCTTCGCTGGATCGTGCTCGGCGCCGTGTCCGGCGTGCTCGCCGGGTTGTCATCGTTCGTGTTCCTCGAAGGTCTCGACCGCATCACCGAGTATCGCCTCGACCACGACCGACTGGTGTGGCTCCTTCCTGCAGCGGGGCTGGTCATCGGCGCCGCCTACCACTACCTCGGCGGCCGAGCTGTCGAGGGCAACGCGTTGTTGATCGATCAGATCCACGAGCCCACGAGTTGGGTGCCGCGACGCATGGCGCCGCTGGTGCTGGTTGGATCGTGGGTCACACACCTCTTCGGCGGCTCGGCCGGTCGTGAAGGCACGGCGGTGCAGATGTCGGGCAGTCTCACCGACCTGTTCGCCCGAACCATCCGCCTCGACACCGACGACCGGCGATTGCTCCTGGTCACGGCGCTTGCCGGCGGGTTCGGCGCCGTGTTCGGCGTCCCATTGGCCGGCGCGGTGTTCGCGCTCGAGGTCCAATCCGTCGGTCGGATCCGCTACGAGGCGCTCGTCCCTGCGCTCGCCGCATCGTTGATCGGTGATCTCGTCGTGCACGGCCTCGGCTACGACCACGCTGCCCTGCCCCAGATCGACAGCCCGCTCGATGGCGCGCTGTTGGCGAAGGTCGCCGTCGCCGGTTTGGCATTCGGTCTCGCCGGCGCTGCGTTCGCAGAGCTGACGGATGGGGTCAAGGCATTCCTGGCGGGAAGGATCGGCTGGGCCCCCCTGCGACCCGTCGTCGGCGGTGTCGGTGTGGTGGGTCTGGCCTCCCTGTTCGGCCACGACTACCTCGGTCTGTCGCTCCCGCTCATCGACCGGAGCCTGGCCGGTGATCACCTGACGTTCGCGGTGTTCGCCCTCAAGATCCTCTTCACCGCCCTCACCCTCGGTTGCGGATTCCCCGGCGGCGAGGTCACGCCGCTCTTCGTGATCGGTGCCACGTTGGGCTCGGCGCTCGCCGCCCCGCTGCATCTCGATGTGACCCTGCTCGCCGCTGTCGGATTCGTGGCGGTGTTCGCGGGGGCGGCGAACACGCCACTCGCCTGCACGATCATGGGAGTCGAGCTCTTCGGTGCCGGTGCCGTGCTGCCACTGGCCGTAGGTTGTGTGATCGCGTACGTGTTCTCCAGTCACCGTGGCATCTACCCGACCCAGCGCATCCATGCGGCAAAGGGGCCAAACCGCATCACGGGCCGTCCAACTCTGCGCGCCTGGGGGACCCGCACGAGCGCCCAGGACACGGATCGAGAGTCCTGACGATCTCGACGAACCGTCGGGTGCCCGATCTCCCGAGGCTGCAGATCTGTCGACACCGATCTGTCGATGTCACACCCGGCGCTCACAATGAGCGAATGGATTCTTCTGGAGGTGTTCTGGTTGTCGTCGTCGGAATCGGCATGGTGGCTGTTGTCGCCATCCTTGTTCGACGGGTCGCCGTCCTGCTCGACGCGCAGCGCCGTGCAACGATCACCGGGGCTCATGGCACGGGTGACGGCATCAGCGACCAACTGCGCCTGGTGATTGAGGAGCAACAGCGCATCGCTCAGGCCCAGTTTCACGAGGCGCTCACCGAACAGCAACGCCTGGCAGGCGAACAGCTCGACACCATCGTGAGGCAGTTGGTCGTCACGAACCGGACCCAGCTCGAAGGCGCCCGGGCACAG
>JACOTK010000049.1 GCA_016178435.1 Actinomycetota bacterium | reverse complement strand
GCCTTCATCTGGAGGGTGGAGCGTCCCGCCAGCTCGCTCACCACCACCCTGGTGCCGTTGCCGACACTTTGGGGGTCGACGTGCTCGTACGCATCACGGGCCCGGGCCAGCGCACTCGTGTGCAACCCCGCCTTGTGGGTGAACGACGAGGTGCCGACGTAGGGCCGACGGGGATCAGGCGTGACGTTGACCAACTCGGCGATGTGATTCGAGACCGGCGTGATCAACTCGATGCGCTCGCGGGGAATGGTCTCGACGCCCATCTTCAGGGTCAGGTTCGGAATGGCCGCACACAGATCGGCATTCCCCGTCCGCTCGCCGTAGCCGTTGATGCAACCCTGCACCTGCTTGGCGCCCAGGCGCACCGCCACCAACGCGTTGGCGACGCCGCAACCACCGTCGTTGTGGAAGTGCACGCCGATGTCGGCATGGGTCGCGGGAATGACCTCGCGGAGAATCTGCTCGACCTCGTGGGGCAACGTGCCACCGTTGGTGTCGCACAGCACGAGACCTTCGGCGCCCGACTCCTCGGCGGCGCGAAGGACCCGCATCGTGAACTCGGGGTTGCGCCGGTAACCGTCGAAGAAGTGCTCGGCGTCGAAGAACACCCGCAGATCGGCTTTGCGCAGGAACTCGACCGACTCGCCGGCCATGCGCACCGCTTCGTCGAGGTCGGTGCGCAGTGCCTCGGTGACGTGATAGTCCCAAGCCTTGGCGACGATGCACACGCTCGAGGTGCCTGCGTTGACGAGTTGGCGCAACGTCTCGTCGGTCTCGACGTTGCCGCCGGGACGGCGCGTCGAGCCGAACGCCACGAGCGTCGAGCGAACCAGACGCAGCTCGGTTGGCGCCCGTTTGAAGAACTCCTCGTCCTTGGGGTTCGCTCCGGGCCAACCACCTTCGATGAAGGTGACGCCGAGGTGATCGAGTTGCTCGGCGACCCGGAGCTTGTCATCGACCGTCAGCGACAGACCCTCCTGCTGCGAACCGTCCCGCAGGGTCGTGTCGTAGATGTCGACGGCGTCGAGCATCTCCAGACCACGGGGCAGACCGTGGTCGTGGCCCGGGCCGTGTTGGTGGCCGGGGTCGTGCGTCGGATCAGACGGCAAGCTCGCACCAGTCCTTGTAGCGATCGATTTGGCCACGCACAGCCGAGAAATAGGTCTCCTGGATCTTTCGGGTGATGGGCCCCGGCTCACCGATCTCGCGATCGTCCACCGAACGAATGGGCACGACCTCGGCCGCGGTGCCGGTCACGAACGCCTCATCGGCAAGATAGAGATCGGAGCGCAACAGGTTGCCCACGGTCGCCTCGATGCCCAGGTCACGCGCGATGGTCATGACGGAATGCTGCGTGATGCCCTCCAGGGCTCCGGCGGGGGCCGGCGGGGTGATGAGGCGACCGTCCTTGACCACGAACAGGTTCTCACCCGTGCACTCCGAGACGTAGCCCTGCGGGTTCAGGATGATGGCCTCGTCGTAGCCGGCCTTCAGCGCCTCGACCTTGGCAAGCGAGGAGTTGATGTACATGCCCGTGCCCTTCGCCGCAGGCGGAATGGCATTGGGGTCATGGCGCTGGAACGACGAGATCTTCATGCGCACGCCGTGCGCGACCCCGTCGTCGCCCAGGTAGGTGCCCCACGGCCACACGGCGATCGACACGTTCACCGGACAGGGCAGCGGGTTGAGGCCCATCTCGCCGTAGCCCAGATAGATGAGCGGGCGGATGTAGCACGAGTCGAGCCGGTTGATCGCCACCGTCTGCTTGGTTGCATCGATGATGTCGCCCACCGTGTAGGGCACGTCGATCATGAAGATCTTGGCGCTGTCGAACAGGCGCTGGATGTGATCGGTCAGGCGGAAGATCGCAGGCCCCTCGGCGGTCTCGTAGGCACGAATGCCCTCGAAGACCCCGGTGCCGTAGTGCAAGGTGTGGGTCAGGACGTGAACGGTTGCGTCGTCCCAGTCAACCAGCTCACCGTCCATCCAGATCTTGTCACTCTTGGTAATGGGCATCGTCACACCTTTCCGGCGATCTCATCGCCGATCTGCGTCGTGGTTCCTGTCCTATCAGACACTGCGGCCACCGCCTTGCGTATGCGGGCTCCGGCCTCGTCCTCGCCGAGGAACTCCAGCATCATCGCCGCCGAGAGGATCGCAGCACAGGGGTTGGCCTTGCCCGTGCCCACGATGTCGGGGGCCGATCCGTGGACGGGCTCGAAGAGCGACGGTCCGGTGCGGGCAGGATTGAGGTTGGCCGAGGCGGCCAGGCCGATGCCACCGGCCACGGCCCCGCCGAGGTCGGTGAGGATGTCGCCGAAGAGGTTGTCGGTGACCAGCACGTCGTAGCGCTCGGGTGCGGTCACGAAGTGGATGCACGCCGCGTCCACGTGGTTGTAGGCGAGCTCGACGGCGGGGAACTCCTTTGCCACCTCGTCGAAGGTGCGCTGCCAGAGATCGCCGGCAAACGTCAACACGTTGGTCTTGTGCACCAGGGTCAGGTGACGCCGGGAGCGGGAGCTCGCAAGCTCGAAGGCATAGCGCACGCAACGCTCGACACCCATGCGGGTGTTGACCGAGCCCTGGGTCGCCACCTCGTGGGGCGTGCCCTTGCGCAGGAAGCCACCCTCTCCCGCGTAGGTGCCCTCGGTGTTCTCGCGCACCACCAGGAAGTCGATGTCGGGGGGGGCGAGGAACGGACGCAGGTTGACGTAGAGGTCGAGCGCAAAGCGAAGCTCGAGCAACAGCCCACGCTCCAGCACGCCGGGAGGCACCTCGGGCGTGCCGATCGCCCCCAGCAGGATGGCGTCGACACCACGCAGCTCGTCGAGCACCGCCGGCGGCAGGGTCTCGCCGGTGGCCAGGTAGCGCCGGCCGCCGAGGTCGTAGTCGACGCAGTCGAGCTCAACTCCGGCAGCGCGCACGACCTTCAAGGCCTCCGCCACCACTTCCGGGCCGATCCCGTCACCTCCGATAACCCCGATTGTGTGCCCCATGGACGTTCTGCTCTCCTTGTCGAACCGTTCACCCAACGCTACCCGTCGTTTGCTGCGTGCTTCTGGTCTGTGACAGCGGAAATGCCGGCTATCCTCACATCATGGCCGAGTCGCAAACCAAGCATGAACTGTCGAGCACCGCTTACAACCGACTGAAGGCCGAGCATGACGAGCTGGTCGGGGCCGGTCGGGTGGACATCGCCGCGAAGATCGAGGCAGCCCGAGCCCTCGGCGACCTCTCCGAGAACGGCGACTACCACGCAGCGAAGGAAGAGCAGGGCAAGATGGAGGGTCGCATCCGCCACCTCAACGCCCTCCTGCAGAACGCCGTCATCGTCGATGACACGATCAGGGGTGAGGTCGTCGCGGTCGGAAGGGTCGTGACCATTCGCTTCGAGGGCGACGACGAGACCGAGAAGTTCCTCATCGGCTCCATCGAGGAGCGTCACGAGGACGACGAGCTGGGCTCACCGGGCTCACCGCTGGGGCGCGCCCTCATGGGCGCCGCCCCGGGTCACGTCGTGAGCTACGAGGTCAGCTCGTCG
>JACOTK010000096.1 GCA_016178435.1 Actinomycetota bacterium | reverse complement strand
GGCAGGACCAGAGCGAACTCCTCGCCTCCGTAACGGGCAACGACATCGCCCTTGCGGGCGACCTCCTCGAGGCAGCGGGCGAACGAGCACAGCGTCTCATCACCCCGTGGGTGTCCCAGAGTGTCGTTGACCTCCTTGAAGTGATCGAGATCGAGAAGGATGAGTGCGTCGTCGACCTGGAGCCCCTCGAGCGCACGCGAGAGCGTGCGGCGATTTGCCAGACCCGTCAACGGGTCGGTGCCCGCCTCCTGCGCGAGGTCGGCAAGGGTCTGGACCCGGTCGAGCGCGTGACCCAACTCCTCGGCCAGAAGCTCGGCAGCTCGTTGTGCCACCGCATCGAGCACCCGGACCTGGCGGGACCAGACGACGACGATGGCACCGAGTCGGCCTTGTTTGCTGGGAATGGGAACGTAGAGCGCCGACTTTCCGGCAACGACCCCGACGGGCCGGGGGGAAAGTCCGGATTCCTCGGAGACGTTCGGGACAAAATGGGACCGGCCCTTCTTCAGTGTCTCGCCGACCCAACACGGCTGGGCCCGAACGTCGACAAGGATCTCACCCAAGGGCGCCGCGACATTGTGCTGACCCTGGTTGACCAGGATCGCCTCCTTGCCCGGGGCCGGAATCAGCACCAGCGCTGTCTCGGCGTCGACCAACTGGGCAACCAACCTCGCCGTCTCGTTGACGGCCGACAACTGATCGGCGCTGGTGCGCAACGCCGTGACCGCGTCGAGGAGCTGAGCCAGTCCCTGTTCGGCCCGCTCCTGTCGTCGAACGGCGAGGGCCAACACCTCGCCCGAGAGAACCCACACCGGCGATGCGATCGCCAACATGGTGGCCGGCGGCGCATCGGGAATCCCCAAGGTGGTCAGGTAATAGCCCAGCAGCACGACCGGAATTTTCAGGACGGACGTTCCGGGTGGCTGTGTCAGTCCGATGAAGACGAACACCAAGGTGACAAGGATCAGATAGTGCGTTATTGCCTCGGCGCCGCCGGCACGGCCTCCGGCGCCGAGAACGGCGGTCGCAAGCAACGGCAGCGACAACGTTGCCGGATATGGCCACCGCTGCCAGGGCAACAGGGGTGTCACGATTCCCACGGCGATGGCAATCAGAGCCCAGATGGCCAGCCCGCTCCGGTCGACCGAGGGATCGAGGAACCACATCGTCCCCAGCACCACGGCGCCGCCACCGATGAACAAGGTGGCACCGATCCGCGACGCCCTGACCCGACGATCGGCGCTGATACCGCCGAACAGGGGGCGATCGAGAAACCGCAGCAACAGCCGCAGCAGGGATGCCATCGACATATCCACAGTCTCTCATTGTTTGGGTGACTTCGGTACACAACCGGTGACGGAGCGCGACCGTCTCCCGCATCTCGATCCCGGCCTCACCGAGCCCGTGTCCCTCGACGGGCGGCGATCAGCGGTCTTCCCACTCCTGAGCCGTGATCGCGAAACGAAGGTGGTCCTCCCAGACGCCGTTGATCTCGAGATAACCCACTGCCAGGCCTTCCTCCCGGAGGCCGAGCTTCTCGACCACGCGGCGACTGGCCGTGTTCCTCGGGATGATCGCCACCTGCACCCGATGCAGGCAGAGGTCCTCGAAGGCGTACCGCAGCAGCAGGGTCATCGCCTCGGGCACCAGGCCCTGACCCGCAACTGCCTCGTCGATCCAGTAGCCGACGGAACCACTCTGAAACGGCCCTCGCTGCACGCCGCTCAGGTTGATCTCACCGGAGAACCGGCGGCCCAGAAAGATGCCGTAACCGTACCCGGTTCCCAATTGACGCTCGCGCTCACGGGCACGACATCGGGCCAGAAAGCCGCTGCGGGTCTCGATGCCGTCGACCGCCGCGTGGAGCTGAGTCGGCTCCCACTTGGCCAACCAGTCCCGGTTGGCCACGCGAACCGCCTGCCACTGGGCAAAGTCGCCGACCACGAGAGGGCGCAGCGTCACCCGCTCCCCTCGCAGGGTCGACCCGGCCGTGCGCTCGCCGAGCACCACTAGAGCACGTCCTCCAGGGCTGCGAGCAGGAGGGTGACGTTGCGGACTCGAGCCGTGTGTCCCATGCAGCCGATGCGCCACATGCGACCCGCAAACTCGCCGAGACCACCACCGATCTCGATGCCGTGCCTTGTCAACAGACGCGACCGGACCGCCGCCTCGTCGAGATGCTCGGGAACCCAAACCGAGGTCAACTGGGGGAGTCGATGACCCTCCTGGGCGAACAACGTGAACCCGAGCTTCTCCAGTCCATCCTGCAGCAGGCTGCCACAAGTCCGATGACGTTCCCATGCCTGCTCGAGACCCTCGTCCAGCACGGCGCCCGCTCCCGCGTGAAGTGCCTGGATCATGGTGATCGGCGCGGTGTGGTGATAGGTCCGTGCCCCGGTTGCCGACCCGGTGTAGCGCCCGATGAGATTGAGGTCGAGGTACCACGATCGGGGTCGCTCGAGCATCCTGGAGCGAGCTCGCTCGTTGAGCGTCAGCGGTGCAAGGCCGGGAGGAACGCCCAAACACTTCTGGGTTCCGCTGTAGGCGATGTCGACGCCCCAGCGATCGACCTCCAGCTCGATGCCCCCCATCGACGTCACACCGTCCACCAGCAGCAGGGCTTCACCTTTGCCGGCCCCGAGCGCGGCGATGTCGTTGCGGACACCGGTCGACGTCTCGGCGTGCACAACGGCGATGATCGACGGATCGGGATGAGCCCCGAGCAGGCGCTCGGGTTCGATGGCCTGTCCCCACGCCTCGTCGACCCGCACGACCTCGGCGCCGCAGCGCGAGGCAACCTCGCACATGCGCTCCCCGAAGACACCGTTCACCCCGACGACCACTGCATCACCGGGACGCACGACGTTCACGAAAGCGGCCTCCATACCCGCCGAACCCGTGCCGCTGATGGGAAGGGCGAGGGCATTGTCGGTTCTGAAGATGAGGCGAAGACGCTCGCAGGTCTCGTCGAGCAAGGCGATGAACTCGGGATCGAGGTGGCCGAGCATCGGCCGGACAAGTGCCTCGGTCACCTCCGGATACGGGTTGCACGGACCAGGGCCCATCAGGATGCGATCGGTGCGAATCACGCCCTGCACCCTAATCGTCCGCCGCCGATGACAGCCTTCTGTTTCGCTCCTGCGGGATTCGAGATTTCGCCTCTACAGCAGGCTCATGGCAAGGCCGTCGAGGATGTCCGCCTCGGAGACCAGGCATTCGCCGAAGCCGAAGTTGCGCATGATCGCCACCAGCACACAGCACCCCCCGACGATCACATCCGCCCGCTCGGGCTCGAGGCCGGGGTTGTGGAGCCGATCGGCTCGTGACTCGGTCGCGAGCGTTCGAAAGACATCCTCGACCGCCTCGCGGGTCAGACGGAAATGGTGGATCCGATCCCGGTCGTAGGTGGCCAGGCCGATCTCGACCGCCGCGACCGTCGTGATCGTGCCGGCAAGACCCACCAGGCACGTCGCCTCGCGAGCCCCGGGAACCAGCCGAAACACATCCGCGAGATGCGCCTCGACCAGGGAGATGGCTGCGACCAACTCGTCGGGCCCGGGAGGGTCCCCGTGCAGGAATCGCTCCGTGAGTCGCACGCAGCCGACATCGACCGACAGCACCCCGGTCGGCTCGCCCTCCCCCGGACCGGCGATGAACTCGGTGGAGCCTCCACCGATGTCGACGACGAGGAACGGGCCCAACGTCGGGTCGAGGTCACTGAGCGCCCCACGAAACGAAAGGCGACCTTCGTCGTCGCCACTGAGCAGCTCGGGACGCACGCCCAGCGCTGTGGTGGCGCGCTCGAGGAACTCGTCGCTGTTCGCCGCATCACGAGCGGCGGACGTCGCCGTTGCACGCATGCGCTCCACGCCGTGGGCGCGGACCACCTCGCCGTAGTGACCAAGCACCTCGAGCGTTCGCGTCATGGCGTCGTCGTCAAGTCGCCCCGTCCGATCGACTCCCGCTCCGAGGCGCGTGATCGTCATGAGGCGTTCCAGCACCTCGATCCCACCGTCGGGGCGACCCCGGCCGACCAACAGGCGCGTCGAGTTGGTGCCACAGTCAACCGCCGCAACCAGTGACGTCATCGCCCTTCCTTCATGTCCTCGAACATCCTGTCAACGTGGAGGTGCGGATCGGGAATGTCGGCGGCGGACAGCCGACCGGAAACCCAACGACCGACGGGGTCGTCGCCCCCGGCCAGATACCAGGCATAGTGCGCGTGCAGACACTTCACACCACGACGTGTGCCGCCGACCCCACCGAAGGGTCGCGGTCCCTCGTGCGACGGCGCGATCAACGCGTCGCGCTCCTCGCCGTAGCGCCGATGCGCCTCGGCCAACGCCGTGGCGGGCACGGCAGCCTCTGCGGCCTTGACCCCACCGGTGGCCTCGATGCGACTGACCGCCTCGCACGCATCCGCACCCACCAGCCAGTAGCGGGTGGGCATCGGGCTGCCGTCCTCGAGGAACGGCTCGTTGCAGATCACGACCGGCAGCCCGTCATCGGAGCGGACGACCACTCGGAACCGACCTCGCGGGACGCGACCGAGCAGAGCCTCAACGGCCGCGAGGTCGGCGTCGGGGGAGCTCATGGCCGACGGCGACGGCGACGGCGACGGAGCAACCACAGCACCACCACCACGGTTCCAATGACGGGGCCGACCCTCCGGGCAACGGGCGTGGCGGCAACCGATGTCAGGTCGATGGGCTCGGGCTCGGCGCTTTCGATGCGCCGCGGCCCGCTGCTCGCCAATGCGTCCTCGGGGACAACGGTGTCGGACGGCCCCTCCTTGGTGGGTTCCTCGGTGGGTTGCGTTCGGGACGACAGATCCGCCTCGAGTGCCTCGGCGAACTGATCCATCAACTTGGTGCTCACGTCGCTCAGAACACCACGGCCCATCTGGGCGACCTTGCCGGTGATGTTGAGGTCGGTCGCAACGCTCACCCGTGTGCCGTCACCCTCGGCCACCAACGTGGCGGTCACGACGGCCGACGCGTTGCCCTGGCCCCTCGACTCGCGCCCATCGGCATGGAGCACGATCCGGCCCGCCGCCTCGTCGAGCTCGCCGAGGCGGGCGATGCCCTTGTACTGCGCAGTGATCGGCCCCACCTTGACCTTCACCATGCCCCGGTACTCCTCGCCTTCGACCTCCTCCAACTTGGCTCCCGGCAGGCAGGGGGCGATTCGTTCGAGGTCCGTCAGCACCAGCCACGCCTCGGTGACCGGCACGCTCACCTTGAACTCGTTGTTCAACTCCATCGGCGCAGATCCTCCATGGTGTCGATGTCGGCGGGATTACCCTCGCACGCTACCTCCCGGACGAGATCGGGGCGGTTCCGCAACAGTTGTCCCGCCCCGCGATCCGCCGTGCGGTCCAACAACGGCCAGGTCGATGCGGCCAGGCGCACCGGATGGCCCCGCACACCGTCATAGGTGGCAACCACGATGTCCAGATCATCGGCGGCGCCTGCCACGGCCGACCAGGCGGATGACCGGAGAAGGGGCTGATCACCGAGACCCACCACGATCGCGTCGAAACCCTCCCGTGTCGCGACGTCACACGCCACGCCCAGTGAGGAAGCCTGCCCTTCGATCCATCTCGGGTTGAGGACCACACGGGCCCCGCACCCGCGCGCAAGAGCCGTGAGATCGACGGCGCCGTGGACCACCAGGACATCGAGGCCCGACGCCACCACATGCTCGATCGCCCGGACCACCACCGGCTTGCCCCGAAACATCGTCGTCAGCTTGTGGCCGGGCCCCGCCCATCGCTCACCTGCACCTGCGGCGAGCAGCACCGCCAACACCCTCACCGACACGCCTTCGAGGCCCACGAGTGCCCACACGCCGTCACCGGTCCGGTCATCGGTTGACCCGAACCACCCTCAGGAAGCCCCGCGATGGATCGGCCCCTGGCCGTCGCGCAGTGCGGTCACCGGACCTCCAAGCCGGGCGTGACGGCTCGCGACGATCTCGGCACACGTTGCGACCGCAACCTCCTCCGGCGTGCTCGCTCCGATGTCGAGCCCGATTGGCGCCATGATGCGACCCAGGGATGCCTCCTCCGCCCCGGCGTCGAGCAACCGCTGCCGGCGCTCGGCGTTGGTCTGACGCGACCCCATGGCCCCGACATAGCCAACCGATGTCGAGAGCGCGGACATGAGCGCGGGCACGTCGTACTTGTGATCATGGGTGAGCACACAAACAGCATCCCGGGGCCCCAGGGAGGTGGCGATCCCGTCGAGGTAGCGATGGGGCCAGTCCACGACCACCTCGTCGGCGTCGGGGAAGCGGACCGTCGTGGCAAACGTCGCCCGAGCGTCGCAGACCGTGACCCGATAGCCCAGAACCCGAGCGACCTTGACCAAAGCGGCGGTGAAGTCCACGGCGCCGATGATCACCATGCGGGGAGCAGCAACAAAGGAATGGACGAAGGCAACCACGCCGTCCGCCTCGTGGACAAGCCTGTTGGCGCCTTCGTCCAACGCCTTCCGGGCCTCGGTCGCCGGCGCCGCATCAAGTCCGGGTGAGCCCAGCGATCCCACCTGCCCGCCGAGCGCGTCCACCACGAACGCAGCTCCCGGCGTGGGGCCGTCGATCATCGTGACGAGTGCCACCCCCCGGTGGTGATCCCGTGCGTCGACGAGAGCCGGCAGCAGTGACGCCGGCAGGGGCTCCACGAACACGCCCACTGCGCCACCACAGGTCAGGCCAACACCCACAGGGTCGTCCGGGTCGCCGAGGGCGTCGAAGCGGACGAGACGTCCGAGGGCCTGTTCCGCCAGCACGGCGAGGGCGACGTCGACGACCGAGGATTCGACACAGCCGCCGGACAGCGACCCCGCAACCTCACCCTCCTGGTTGACCGCCATGGTCGCCCCGGCCAGACGTGGCGCGGAACCCTCGACCTCGACGATGCGGGCCAAGGCGACACCGAGGCCGCCCCGATGCCAGCGCTCGATATCGTCGAGCAGCGAGATCATCGGTCCATCGGAGTCATCCAGACGTGCCCGCCGCGGCTTCCTCGATGCCGCGTCGGACCAGGACCCTGACCAGGTGACGACGGAACGCCTCGTCGGCGTTGAGATCGGCTGTCGGCTCGGTTCCGACATC
>JACOTK010000095.1 GCA_016178435.1 Actinomycetota bacterium | reverse complement strand
GCCAAGGTGAGCATCGTCTCGAACAAGCCCCAGACAACGCGCACGCAGGTGCGTGGCGTGCTCAATCGGGGTGATGCGCAGATCGTCTTTGTCGACACCCCCGGGATCCACAAGCCCCGCACCGCGCTCGGGACTCGGCTCAACGACACGGCGACCGATTCGCTCGGCGGTGTCGACAGGGTTCTGTTCGTGCTCGACGCAACGGCGCCCTTCGGCAAGGGCGACCAGTTCGTGGCCGACCGGGTGCCACGAGACGCGATCGTGGTGGTCAACAAGATCGACATCGCCACCTCCGATCAGGTGATCACGCAGCTGCAACGGGTGAGCGAGCTCGAGCTGGCGGACTACTTCCCGGTGTCGGCCAGGACCGGCAAGGGGCTCGACGAGCTCGTCTCGTGTCTGATCGCCGCCATGCCCGAAGGCCCTCCGCTGTATCCCGACGACATGATCACCGACGTTCCGGAGGCGTTCTGGGTGGCAGAGCTCGTGCGCGAGCAGCTCTTCGCGGTGATGCGCCAGGAGATGCCCTATTCGATCGCCACCCGGGTGACCGAGTGGGAATGGCCGCTGATCCGGTGTGAGATCCTGGTGGAGCGCGACTCGCAAAAGGGGATGGTCATCGGCAGGAAGGGCGAGGTGCTGCGGGCGGTGGGCACCGCGGTGCGTGAGCAGCTCGCGCCGGGCGCCTATCTCGAGCTGGTGGTCCGTGTGGACAAGGACTGGCAGCGGCATCCCAAGGCGCTGGAGCGGCTCGGCTACTGAGGGCGTCGATGGGGGTCCGGGGCAAGAGCCTTCACGGCGCACTGTTCTCTGCTCGCAGCGGCGGAGCGGTAGCGTCGGCGGGTGGACATTGACGGTATCGACCCTCGGGGCATCCCCCGCCACGTGGCCTGTGTCATGGACGGCAACGGTCGTTGGGCCGCTCGGCAGGGGTTGCCCCGCACGGACGGTCACGCCGCCGGCGAGGAGGCATTGCTCGACACCGTGGAAGGGGCCCTCGATCTGGGCATCACCTGGTTGACCGTGTACGCGTTCTCCACGGAGAACTGGCGCCGACCCGCGGACGAGGTGCGCTACCTCATGCAGTTCAACGAGTCCCTGCTGACCCGTCGTCGTGACGAGCTGCACGAGCGTGGCGTGCGGATGCGCTTTCTCGGACGTCGTGACTGGCGGGTGCCCGAGCGGGTGTTGCAGCGCATGGAGGAGTCGATCGCCCTGACCGCGAACAACAAAGTGATGACGTTGAACATCGCCTTCAACTACGGCGGTCGAGCGGAGATCGTCGATGCCGTCAAGGCCATCGTGAGCTCGGGCGTGCCCGCCGAGCGTGTCGATGAGCGGATGATCCGTCGGCACCTGTACGACCCCGACATGCCCGACCCCGATCTCATGGTGCGCACCTCGGGCGAGTATCGCATCTCGAACTACCTGCTCTGGGAGCTGGCCTACAGCGAGCTGGTCTTCACCGATGTGCTGTGGCCGGACTTCCGGCGGGAAGACCTCTTTGAGGCCGTGCGCGAGTACCAGCGACGCGAGCGCCGCTTCGGCGGCGTCGAGTCACAGGCCTGACGGGGCGGCCGATGGCGACCTATCGCGATCGGGGGATCGTGCTTCGATCGTTCGACCTCGGTGAGGCCGACCGCATCATCACCTTCATGACCGAGGGTCGCGGCAAGGTGCGAGCGGTGGCAAAGGGTGTCCGGAGGACAAAGAGCCGCTTCGGTGGACGCCTCGAGGGTGTCCGGAGGACAAAGAGCCGCTTCGGTGGACGCCTCGAGGTAACGAACCACGTGGAGCTGACCCTGTACGAAGGGCGATCACTCGACACCATCACCCAGGCGGATCTCCTCGAGCACTTTCGCCCGGTTCGCGAGAACCTCGATCGCCTCGCACGGGTGATGCCGCTCCTGGAGGTGGTCGATGCCGTGACCTTCGAGGGGCGCAGTGACCCCCGTCTGTACCACATGTTGTTGGGCGCCATTCGTGCCCTTGCGGAGGCAGATGCCCCGCTGATCGTGCCCGCCTTCTTCTGGAAGCTCCTGGCGCATGAGGGGATGCGTCCCGAGGTGGCCTGCTGCGCGTCCTGCGGGCGAGAGGACGATCTTGTCGCCTTTGAGCTCACCGAGGGCGGCGTCCTGTGTCGGCGGTGTCGTCGGGGCACCCGGCTCAGTCCCGAAGCGCTTGCTCTTCTGCGTCGCATCCTGGGAGGTCAACTCGTGTCGGTGCTCGGCGAGGGTCCCTCCACGGCGGGCCATGAGGTGGAGCATTTGGCGACGACCGCCCTTGAGCATCTCCTGGAGCGTCGTCTACGCGCCGCGGGAGCACTCGGCGGAACGCAATGAGTCGGTCCGCTCCGATCGCCCGCTAGCCTCGCCGCCCATGGCTGAACTTTTTGACCAGGTCGTCAATCTCTGCAAACGGCGGGGGTTCGTTTTCCCGTCGGCAGAGATCTACGGTGGGTTTCGCTCGACGTACGATTACGGGCCCGTCGGGGTGTTGTTGTTGCGCAACGTCAAGGATGCCTGGTGGCGCGCCATGGTGCAGAACCGCACCGATGTCGTCGGCCTGGACGCAGCGATCCTTTCGCCCCCGGCCGTCTGGGAAGCCTCCGGTCATCTGCAGAACTTCACCGACCCGCTGGTCGATTGCCGGAACTGCAAGGAGCGTTACCGACTTGATCAGTTGGAGGATCCCGAGACCTGCCCGAATTGCGGCAAGGTGGGGACCTTCACCGAGGCCCGCCAGTTCAACCTCATGTTCAAGACCCATGCCGGTCCGGTGGAGGGGGACGCGAACACAGCGTATCTGCGTCCCGAGACCGCCCAGGGCATGTTCATCAACTTCAAGAACGTGCTTGACGCTTCACGGAAGAAGCCGCCCTTCGGCATCGCGCAGGTGGGCAAGTCGTTTCGCAACGAGATCACGCCCGGCAACTTCATCTTCCGCACCCGTGAGTTCGAGCAGATGGAGCTCGAGTTCTTCGTGCCGCCCGACGAGGCGCCCCAATGGTTCGACTACTGGTGCAAGGAGCGATTCCAGTGGTATCTCGACCTCGGTATTCCCGAGGAGAAGCTCCGGCTGCGGCCCCATGACCCCGACGAGTTGAGCCACTACTCCGCGGGCACCTCGGATGTGGAGTTCCTCTATCCCTGGGGTTGGGGCGAACTGGAGGGCATCGCCAACCGCACCGACTACGACCTCAAGCAGCACGCAGCTCATTCGGGCGAGAGGCTGGAGTACTTCGACCAGGCAGCCAACGAGCGCTATGTGCCCTACGTCATCGAGCCCGCTGCAGGGGCCACGCGCACGATGATGGCCTTCCTCCTCGCCGCCTACGACGAGGAGGAGGTGCGGGGCGAGACGCGAACCGTGTTGCGACTGCATCACCGCCTCGCCCCCTACAAGGTTGCGGTGCTTCCGCTGTCTCGCAAGGAGGAGCTGTTGCCTGCCGCCCGGGAGGTCCTCGCGCTCCTGCAGCCCCAGTGGATGTGCGACTACGACGAGACCCAGTCGATCGGGCGCCGTTACCGGCGCCAGGACGAGTTGGGCACACCCTATTGCGTCACGATCGACTTCGAGACCCTCGACGACCGAGCCGTGACGGTTCGTGAGCGCGACGCCATGACGCAGGATCGTGTCGCCATCGACCGGCTGGGCACCTACCTGCGGGATCGACTGACCTGACCCTTGAAGCGACTGGAAGCCCGGGAGTCTCCATGACCTACGTGTTCGACTTCGACCACAAGCACCAGCAGCCCCCGATGTCACTGAAGGATCTGCTCGGGGGCAAGGGCGCCAACCTTGCCGAGATGACGTCGGTCCTGCAGCTGCCGGTCCCACCCGGCTTCACCATCAGCACCGAGGCGTGTCGTGATCACCTGGGGCATGGTTGGCCTCGGGCGTTGACGACCGAGGTGGCCCGTCACCGGGCCGTGCTCGAAAAGGCGATGGGCAAGGTCATCGGTGATCCGAGCGATCCGCTGTTGGTGAGCGTGCGTTCCGGGGCGAAGCACTCGATGCCGGGGATGATGGATTCGGTCCTGAACCTCGGCCTCAACGACGAGTCGGTGGAGGGTCTGGCCGAACGGACCGGCGACGAGCGCTTTGCCCTCGATTCGTATCGGCGCTTCATCGCCATGTACGGGCGCATCGTCATGGGCGTCGACGGCGCCCATTTCGAGCGCCTTCTCGAGATCGCCAAGGATTGGGACGGGGTCTCGAGTGACGCGGCCATCAGCGTCGACACGCTCCGACATCTTGTCCGCCGCTCCAGGGAGACGGTCGAGCGCGAGAGCGGGACACCGTTTCCCCAGGACCCGGCGGATCAGCTCCGAGGCGCCATCGAGGCGGTCTTCCATTCGTGGAACTCGCCACGAGCGGTGGTCTACCGAATCCGGGAGCGGATCGATCACGATCTCGGCACCGCCGTCAACGTGCAGGCCATGGTCTTCGGCAATCGGGACGACCGTTCCGCCACGGGGGTGGGCTTCACCCGGAACCCCTCGACGGGCGAGCCCGGCGCCTTCGGTGACGTGTTGATCAATGCCCAGGGTGAGGACGTCGTCGCGGGTGTCCGCAACACCGAGCCGCTCGCAGCGCTGTCCGAGCAGTTTTCCGGCGTCCACGGGGAGCTGCTCGCCATCTTCAAACGTCTCGAGGGTCACTACCGCGACATGTGTGATGTGGAGTTCACCATCGAGCAGGGCAAGTTGTGGATTCTGCAGACCCGGGTGGGCAAGCGAACGGGAGTCGCAGCGATGCGCATCGCGATCGACCTGACTCGTGATCGCGCCATCAAGCTCACGAGAGCCGAGGCGGTGCAGCGGGTGACGGCAGACCACCTCGATTCGTTGCTCCACCCGCAGTTCGCCTCGGATGAGCAGCGGACCTTGTTGACGACCGGGCTCGGGGCCTCACCCGGCGCAGCCGTGGGCCGGGTCTGCCTGAGCGCCGAGGCCGCCGAGGAGGCCGTGGCACGAGGTGAGCAGGTCATTCTCGTGCGCAACGAGACCTCGCCAGAGGACGTGCACGGCATGGCCGTGGCCGAGGGGGTCCTCACGGCTCGGGGTGGGCTGGTGAGCCACGCCGCTGTCGTGGCGCGGGGTTGGGGCAAGCCCGCGGTGTGCGGCGCCGAGGAGCTGCGGATCTCCGGGTCGTCCTTCTCCGTGAGTGAGGTCGTGGTGCACGAGGGCGACGTGGTGTCGCTCGACGGCTCGACGGGAGAGGTCTTCCTCGGCGCCCTTGCACTCCATGCTCCGGAGGCGCCTCCCGAGTTGGCGACGATCCTGCGATGGGCGGACGCGATTCGCG
>JACOTK010000094.1 GCA_016178435.1 Actinomycetota bacterium | reverse complement strand
GAGGCCGGGGTCGAGGACATCCGGATCGTCGAGAAGGCCGGCGACTTCGGTGGAACCTGGTACTGGAACCGTTACCCGGGCGCCCAGTGCGACATCGAGTCGTACATCTACCTGCCGCTGCTCGAGGAGATGAACTACATCCCCACGGAGAAGTACTCCCACGGTCCGGAGATCCTGGCCCACGCCCGGGCGATCGGCGAGAGGTACGACCTCTATGACAACGCCTGTTTCCAGACCGAGGTGACGGGCATGTCGTGGAACGACGACGACCAACGCTGGATCATCACCACAAGCCGGGGCGATCGCATGAAAGCCCGTTTCGTGGCCATGTCCAACGGCCCGCTGCATCGGCCCAAGCTCCCGGGCATTCCGGGCATCAACTCGTTCAAGGGACACACGTTCCACACCAGCCGTTGGGACTACGACTACACCGGGGGCGATTCGACCGGAGGGCTCACCAAGCTGAAGGACAAGCGGGTCGCCATCATCGGAACCGGCGCGACGGCGGTGCAGTGCATCCCTCATCTCGGTGAGGCAGCCGAGCACCTGTTCGTGTTCCAGCGCACCCCCTCCTCGATCGACGTGCGCAACAATCAGCCCACCGACCCCGCCTGGGTGGAGACCCTGGAGCCGGGTTGGCAGAAGAAGCGGATGGAGAACTTCAACACCTTGGTGTCCGGTGGCTTCACCACCGAGGACCTTGTCAACGACGGCTGGACCGACATCATCGGAAAGTTGTTGTTCCGCATGCGCAGTGGCGACAACATCGACTTCACGCCCGAAGGGCTGATGGCAACGGTCGAGCTCGCGGACTTCGAGAAGATGGAGGAGATCCGCTCCCGGGTCGACAACGTCGTCGACGACGAGAACGTGGCCGAGTCGCTCAAGCCTTACTACCGCCAGTTCTGCAAGCGCCCGTGCTTCCACGACGATTACCTCGACACGTACAACCGACCGAACGTCACTTTGGTCGACACCCAGGGCCAGGGCGTCGAACGCATCACCGAGCGTGGCGTGGTGGTGGACGGCACCGAGTACCAGGTCGACTGCATCATCTACAGCACTGGCTTCGAGGTCGGCACCGCCTACACGCGGCGCGCCGGCTATGACCTGGTGGGCCGAGACGGCGTCACGCTCGGTGGCAAGTGGGCCGATGGCGCGATCACCCTGCACGGCATGCACAGCCGGGGGTTCCCGAACTGCTTCATCATGGGCAACACCCAGTCGGGGTTCACGGCGAACTACCCGCACATGCTCGACGAGCAGGCCGTTCATCTCGCCTACATCGTCGAGTATGCACGGGCGCACGACGTGAAGGTGATCGAGGCGTCGGAGGAGGCCGAGAACGAGTGGGTGAAGACCATCATCAACTCGGCTCACCTCATGCGGAGGTTCTTCGAGGACTGCACGCCGGGCTATTACAACAACGAGGGCAAGCCGGGTGACCGCAGTGCCCAGGACGGCCCGTACGGTGGCGGATCGCTCGCCTTCTTCTCGCTTCTCGCATCGTGGCGTGCAAAGGGCGATCTCGAAGGTCTCGAGCTCACGACCTGACGGTCAGGGGAGCCGGGCGGCCCGGCGGCGATCGCGCTTCAGGCGACGGGCCCGAGCTCAGGCGATGGGCAGCGCGTCGGTGCCCGAGACCACCAGGGGGGCACCTGTCAGGTCGTGGTAGGTGTCGCCGGCCAGGAGCGCGTCGGCTGCACGACGCAGGCGTCGCGCGTCGAGGGGCTTGACCACCCACCCCTCGGCGTGGGATCGCCTGGCGAGGAACACGTCCGCTCGTCGATCGAGAAGCATCAACACCGGTACGTGCCCGATGCGCCCGGCTCCTTCTTCGAGGTGGAGGTCGATGGCGACCGCCATGCCCCCCATGTTGCCGATCTGGAGGTCGACGATCACGAGATCGGGTTGGTTCTCCTCGACCGCCTCACGCACCTCGGCGCCACTTCCGACGACGACGGTGGTGGTGTCGGGGCCGCCCAGTGCCGCCTCGATCTCATCGACGATCCAGGAAGCATCGCAGGCAACGAGAATCCGGGGCACAGGAGGCATCGTAGTGAAGCGTCACCGCCTAGGCGAACAGGTGGCGGCTGATCTGGCCGAGCGTGTGCAGGTCGTGCACGTCATCCGCCAGGAAGGGCACCTTGATCACCGGAGCGGGAGCCACCTGATCGGCGAGTCCCTGGAGGTGGGTCTCCTCCCCGTCGGCCATCATCCGAAAGTCGGCGAGGTTGGTGAAGAGGTCGCCCAGGTCGGTGCCGGCCAAGGTCTCTGCTCGCCGGCGGGCCGCTTCGGCAAGTCCCTCGCCGAAGCGGGGGTGCATGCGGTTGATCACCAGTGCCTCGACCGGGATGTGGGTCCTGCGCAGCTTGTCGGCGAAGAACGCCGCCTCCTCGACGGTGTCCTGGCGAGGCGAGGCGACCAGCACGTAGGCAGTGTTCGCATCGATGAGCAATGCCTGGACCCGCTGTGCCCGCTCCTTGAATCCCTGTTCCATCCCCTCGAACGTGTTGAAGAACGCGATCACGTCATCGAGGACCTCACCGCCGACGATCTTGCCAACCGTGCGCAACAGCGCCTGGGCAGCGACGTTCACCGCCCGCATGTAGCCACGGGTGGGCGCCATGAGCATGCGAAACAGTCGGTGGTCGAGAAAGCCGGCAAGGCGGCCCGATGCGTCGAGAAAATCGAGGGCATTGCGGGTGGGTGGCGTGTCGACGACGATCAGATCGTAACCACCCTCCTCGTGCAGCTCGTAGAGCTTCTCGCCCGCCATGTACTCCTGGGTGCCCGAGAGCGCCCCGGAGATGTTGCGGTAGAACGGGTTGTCGAGAATGCGCTCGGCCTGCTCCGTTCCCCCGGCGTGTTTGGCGACCAGATTGTCAAAGGTGCTCTTGGTGTCGAGCATCATGGCCCACAGCTCGCCGGGCCAGTCGCCGTCGATGAGGTGCGGCGTGTTCGAGAGCTCGCCGATGCCCAGGGTGTCGGCGAGACGCTTGGCCGGGTCGATGGTCACGACGACCGAACGCTTCCCCATGCGGGCACCCTCGAGGGCAACGACGGCCGCAGTGGTCGTCTTGCCCACGCCACCGGACCCACAGCAGATGACGATCCGATGATCGACGACCAGATCGTTGAGTTTGGGTTCATCAGCAACCATGGCCTCATGGCCTCCTGCGTTCATGGCCAGTTTCCCATCTCAATGATCTGCTTGCCCAGTGCATCGGCGAGCTCGTCGATCTGCTCGGGCCCGAGATCGGCACGGAAGAGAAACGGCAGACAGAGCTGGGGCAACGGCAATTGCTCGCCAAGGCGTTCGAGCTGGCTCGCCTGAAGGTCGTGACGCTTTCGGCGAAACTGAGCCGCCTCGCTGAGCGCCTCGGCTTCCCCTTCGCGCAGCGTGGTGCCTGCAGCCTCGGCAGCCTTGACAGGGTCGGACCCCAGACCTCCCAGTAGCGGGTACACGCCGTTGACGACGGCCGGCCCCAACTTGATGCCGACCTCGTCCTCGAGCTTGAAACCTGTCTCCACGAGCTCGTTGACGGGGGTCTCCTCCGGCAGGGTCACCAGCATGACCGAGCAGCGGTCCGGGTCGCCCAGCAGGTCGAGCACCTCGAGGGCCTGGGCGCGGATCGGGCCCATCCGCACGGCCTCGGAGAGACCCCGAGCTGCCATGAGGAAGGTGATGGCGTGGCCGGCGGCGGGCGCGTCGACGATGATCAGGTCGGCAGTGCCGGAGCGTTCCAACTGTTTGACCTTGCCCAGGATGAGGATGTCCTTGATCCCGGGAGCGGCGGTCGCCACGATGTCCACGGCACCGGATGAGACCAGGCGTTTCGAGACCCGGCCCATGCCGTGCTCGTCGAGGTATTCGAGCAAGGCGTCGTCGGGAGTGAGCGTGCGTCCGACGATCGGGCCACGCGTCTCGGTCGCCGGTGACAACTCGGTTTCCCGGTACGTGAGCGGTGGGCGACCGAACAGAGCGGGCAACCCTCCCTTGCCCTCGATCTCGACGAGCAGGGTTCGCAGTCCATGGTTCGAGGCCAGCCGCGCGAGGGCGGCTGCGACGACTGTTTTGCCCACGCCGCCTTTGCCAGCCACGATGACCACTCGAGATGTTCGTAAAAACGATGCAGTATCCAAAGCTTCCTCTCGGGAAGGCACAGACACGCAGGTTAGCCATTCCCGGCCTGGTGATGATTCTTGGCGCGCTCATCTTGTCACTGCTGCAGCCCCGGACTCCGGCCTCGGCGAGTCCGGCGTCCGTCGGGGGTTCGCAGGCGGTGGTGCACAAGGTCCCGGAGATCGACGTGGTCGATGTCGTTCAGATCTCCGGATTCATCGACCCTGTCGTTGTCGATTTCCTGTACGAGACGATCGACCACGCCGAGAAGTCGGGTATCGAGGCCCTCGTCCTGCAGTTGAACAGCTCCCGTGCCGTGGTGAGCGACGACACGCTCGACGCCCTGGTGAAGCGTATGCAGGGAGCGAAGGTACCGGTGGCGGTGTGGGTTGGGCCGAGCGGAGCCCGGGCGTATCGCGGCGCTGCTCGTCTGGCCCTGGCCGGAGACCTGTTGGGACTTGCGCCGCGTGCCCGAATCGGCAGGCTCGGCGACGCGCTTCCCGACGGGGTCACCTCGAGGATCGGTCAGGGCACGGTTGATCCTGTGCAGGCCGTGAAGTTGGGCATCGCTGATCTCAACCAGCAGGAGGCGGCGATTCTGGGTACCTTCATCGCCGCGATCAACGGGAAGGAGGCGGCCGGTCGGGTGCTTCAGACCGCCACGTTTCGGGAGATGCCTCAGGGCCCACCGGAGGCGACGTTGATCGTGAAGGGCCGATTGTCCAAGCTGCCGCTGTCCTCGCAGCTCATGCACACCGCGTCGAGCCCTCAGGTGGCGTACCTGCTGCTTGCGCTCGGTCTGATGTTGCTGATCTTCGAGTTCTTCACCGGCGGGGTCGGCATTGCCGGCGGGGTCGGCGTGGTGTGCCTTGTGCTGTCCGCCTACGGGCTGGCGGTGCTGCCGACATCACCCGTGGGTCTTGCGCTCATCCTGTTGGCCATGTTCGGCTTCGCCGTCGATGTGCAAACGGGTGTGCCGCGGGTCTGGACCGCCATCGCGGTGGTGTCGTTTGTCGTCGGGTCACTGCTTCTTTACGGCGACGGCATTCAGGTGGGATGGGTTTCGCTTGTGGCCGGGGTCGTGGGCACGGTGCTGATGATGCTGGCCGGATTGCCGTCGACGGTGCGAAGTCGATTCTCGACCCCGACGATCGGTCGCGCGTCGTTGATCGGCGAGATGGGAGAGGCGATCTCGGCACTGGCCCCCGAAGGGGTTGTCTGTGTGCGTGGCTCCCTCTGGAAGGCACGCACGAATCGGGCCACACCCGTCGCCGTCGGTGATCCGGTTCGAGTGGCGGCCATCGAGGGTCTGGTTCTGGAGGTCGAGCCCGAGGAGGGCGCCGCTCGCGACTATCGAGATCGATCCTCCAGGAAGAAGGACCACGGGTCGTCGGACTAGCACTGTCACTCCGAACCGCTTGTAGCGATTGTCAGTTGTTTATTAGGGTCTTTCGCTGAAGGGGGGTAAGTGTGAGCGCAATTCGTGTAGATGAGCTGTGGCAACTCAAGGCGGCATGCCGCGGTCCACAGGCAGTGGCATTTTTCCCACCGCAACACTTTGAGCGCAAGGCCGACAAGCGTGAACGTGAGCGGCACGCGAAGGCCATTTGTGCCCTGTGTCCGGTGCAGGATGCCTGCCTGCAGTACGCCCTCGAAGTAGGTGAGGCCCACGGCATTTGGGGTGGTTTGAACGAATCGGAGCGTAGGACCCTCTCTGTCCGGTAACCCGCCGGCCCGGGAGATTCCGAGCATGCAACACTGAACGGGTGTTGCGACGGCTGCTGACTCCCCTGGTCTTTGTCGCCACGACCACGGTGTTGGCGCCTGCCACAGCCCTCGTCACCCTGCTTGCAACCATGATCTTTCTGCCGCTGCCGGCATCGGTGCCCGAGCCCAACGAGGGAATCAGTGCCCAGATCAGCCGGGTTTACGACATCGGCGGCAACCTGGTCGGATCGTTTCGCCGGTTCGAAACCACGAAGCCGGTCGCGTGGGGCGACATCCCACTCATCCTTCGCCAGGCGGTCATCGCTGCCGAGGACAAGCGCTTCTACGAGCACGGGGGGGTGGATCCCAGGGGCCTGCTGCGGGCCTTTGTCGCGGATGTGCGCAGCACCGGCGCCGTCCAGGGTGGGTCGACGATCACCCAGCAGTACGTGAAGAACGCCTACGTCGGCAATGAGCGGTCCATCTCGCGAAAGCTCCGTGAGGCGGTGTTGGCGAGCCGGCTGGACCGACAGGTCGACAAGGACGAGATCCTGTTCCGCTACCTCGAGCGGATCTACCTAGGGGAGGGCGCCTACGGGGTCGGGGCCGCTTCCGAGACGTACTTTCGCAAGCCCGTCAGCCGGTTGACGCTTGCCGAGGCAGCGCTCCTCGCCGGCATCATTCCCGCCCCGAGCCGTTACGAGCCGCGCGGGAACCCACAACTTGCCGAGACCAAACGCAAGCGGGTGCTTGGGCTCATGCTCGAGCAGGGCGTGATCGACCAGGCGGGCTACGACGAGGCTGCCGCCCAGGGGATCTGGCTTGCCGATGCCGGCCCGCCCCCTTCCGGACAACCGGTGACCATGGTGTACCCGGCAGAGCGACAGGAGACCGCCTATCCCTACTTCCTCGATTACGTCGAGCGGTACATCACCGCTCGTTACGGTCCCGACGCCGTTTACAAGCAGGGCTACGAGATCTACACCACCCTCGACACCCAAATGCAGGCCGAGGCGGATCGCTCGGTTCAGGAAACCCTGAAGGGCACCGAAGCTCCCCTGGACATGTCGTTGGTGGCTGTCGAACCCCTCACCGGCTT
>JACOTK010000093.1 GCA_016178435.1 Actinomycetota bacterium | reverse complement strand
CTCGGTCAGCCACTGGACCACCTCAGCCGCCATCCCTGCGGAGTTCCTCAAGTGCGTGTCGGTCGAGGAGTTGCGAGCCCGCCTTGCGGGAAACCGCACCCATTCCGCCGTTCTCCTTGACGGCAGCCTGCCCGTTGTCGACCGCGAGCTGCTCGAAGCCGCACGGGACGTCGGTTGCGTGGTCCTCATCGTCGACGACGGACGTCGGCCGAGGGACTGGATCGAGCTCGGCGCAACGGCGGTGCTGTCGACCACGCTCGAACGTGAGGCGCTGCTCGACGCGCTGGTCACCCATGCGGAGATGGTCGGAGTGGTCGCGTCCGTGCTCCGGACGACGACCGAGGTCGACCTCGATCTCACCCGATCACTCACACCGGGTTCGGTCGCCGTCGTGTGTGGAGCGGGCGGCACCGGGGTGTCGACTCTTGCGGCAGCGCTCGCCCAGGGACTCGGCCGGATGGCCCATCACGACGGCCGGGTCGTCCTTGCCGATCTTGCGCTCCACGGTGAGCAGGCGATGCTGCACGACGTTCGTGACGTGGTCCCCGGCATCCAGGAGCTCGTGGAGACTCATCGCATCGGGGTGCCCTCGACCGACGACGTACGTGCCCTCACCTTCGAGGTCGTCGAGCGCCGCTATCAACTCCTGCTCGGCCTGCGCCAGGCCCGCTATTGGCCCTCGATCCGACCCCACGCGTTCCAGGCCGCATTCGAGTCACTCCGAAGAGCCTTCGACGTCCTCGTCTGCGACATCACGGCCGACTTCGAGGGTGCGGGCGCAACGGGGTCGGTCGATGTCGACGAGCGAAACCTCATGGCCCGCCACACCGCCTTCCATGCCGATGTCGTCTTCGTCGTCGGACGTCCGGGTGTAAAAGGCATGCACGCACAGGTGCGGGTGATCGGTGACCTGGTCGGAGCCGGAGTCTCGCCCACCCGCGTCATCCCGGTCATCAACGAGGCGCCGGGGCGCCCGGGGACGCGGGCCCGGATCAGCAAGGGAATCGCCGAGCTGACGGCCATGATCGCGGTCGACGCACCGATGGCCTCACCGGTGTTCGTTCCCTCGCGCCCGGTGGAGCCGGCGTTGCGAGACGTGGTAAGCCTCCCCGCCCCGCTTCCAGCCCTCATGACCGGCGCCTACCGTGCACTCATCGATCGGCTCGGGCCGAACCGTGATTCGATCGATCACGAGCCCCGGCTCGTGGCACCGGGGTCCCTCGGGACATGGAACGAGGAGGGGGCCATCTGATGGCTGACCTCGCGTCGTCGTCTCCCCTCGCGGAGATCGAATCCCGTGTCCAGGCACTCGGCAAGGATCTGGCACTCGATGTCCGCGGCGAATCGGGCATGGCCGCCCTGCGCCGGCTCATCGCGGACGAGATCTCCCGCTGGAACGCCGATCACCAACGAGGACTGCGGTCCTTCGATCTCGCCAACCCCGACGTCGTCGCGGACCGGGCGCTGCGCAACCTCACGGGATACGGCCCGCTCGAACCCCTCCTCGCCGATGACGACGTCTGGGAGATCATGATCAACGCTCCGGACGCCATCTTCGCCAAACGACACGCCGGCGTCTCCGGGTACCACGACGAGGTCTTTCACGACAACGAGCACGTCCTTCGAACCCTGACGAAGATCCTCGACGACGCGTCGGGGTCACACCGCAAGCTCGATGCAGCCGAGGGACTCCAGGATGCTCAGCTCGACAACGGGTCACGCCTTCACATCGTCCATGGCGACGTCGGCCGGGACGGCCACGTGCTCGTCAACATCCGCAAGTTCACGGGTGTCGCCTACCGCTCCCTGGATGACCTCGTGGAGCTCGGCATGCTCGAACCGGCCGCCGCGGGATTCCTGCGTGCCGCAACGCGTTCGCGTCAGTCCATCATCTTCGCGGGCGCACCCGGATCGGGAAAGACGACGCTCCTGTCGTGCTGCACGGCCGAGCTCGACCCGTCCTTGCGTGTGGTCAGCGCCGAGGAGGTCTTCGAGGTCGACGTGCCACTGCCCAACGTCGCAGCCATGCAGACGCGCCCCGCTCGATCGGATCGTCCGGAGATCGACCTGCGCCGACTGGTGTCGGGGTTCCTGCGCATGGCGCCCGACGTCGCCGTCGTCGGGGAGGTCCGTGATCGAGAGGCGCTGCCCCTGTTGTTGACGCTCTCCTCGGGCGTCAAGGGATACACGACCATTCACGCGGGATCCGCTCGCCAGGCCCTGACCCGACTGCGGTTCATCTGCCAGCTCGCCGAGACCTCCTCGGCTCTTCCCCTCTCGGCCCTGAATGCACTGGTCAGTGAATCGATCGATCTGGTCGTCCATTGCGCTCGGGTGCGCGGCAAGCCGCAGGTCACCGAGATCATTGCCGTCGAGGACCTGCAGACCGGACCGGAGGGAACAGCGTTCACCGTCACGGAGCTGTTCAACCGCCCGCGCCGGGACGCTCCCCTGACGTGGACGGGCGACCTCCCGGTGCGCTGCCGGCGTCCTTTCGAGGAGGAGGGCTACGACCTTCGAGCGCTGCTCAATGCCTCGGGAACGCGATCGCCCGCCGACAGGAAGGGCTTCGCGACATGATCGCCCTGTTGGTCACGCTCGCCGGTGCGTACGGCATCCACCTCATCTACACCGCGACCGCGTTCCATTGGCGCGGCATCGGGCCCGGTCCGTCGGTTCGCGACCGACGGACCGCCACCCGGCAACTCCGATCGTGGTTTGTGCAGGCCGGCCTGGAGGACACGCGGCCCCAGGAGCTGTTGGGCGCGGGCGTCATGCTCTTCGTCGTCGGGGCCGTCCTCACCCATGCCGTCTTCGGAGGCATCGTTCCTTCGCTGGCGGGCGGCTGTTTCTCGACGACCTTTCCCGTGGCCGCGGCGCGAGCCCGCCGCGAGCAGCGGCGCAACGAGGCTCGGGAGGCATGGCCCCGACTCATCGAGGAGATCCGCCTGACGACCGTCTCGCTTGGGCGGTCTGTTCCCCAGGCATTGTTCGAAGTCGGCGCCCGCGCCCCGGAGGACATGCGTGGGGCCTTCGAGGCCGCTCATCGGGAATGGCTTCTGTCGACCGACTTTCCACGCACGATCGCCGTCCTCAAGGATCGACTGGCGGACGCGACCGCCGACGCTGTCTGCGAAACGCTGCTGATCGCCCATCAGATCGGCGGCAACGACATCGATCGTTGCCTGACCGCGCTCGTCGACGATCGCATCATCGACGTGCAGGGCCGCAAGGATGCCCGCTCCCGTCAGGCCGGAGCCCGGTTCGCCCGCAAGTTCGTCCTGATCGTGCCGCTGGGCATGGCCATGATCGGGTTGAGCATCGGTCAGGGCCGCTCGGCATACGCGGGCGCCACCGGTCAGTTTCTGGTGATGGTCGGTTTGGTCATCATGGCCACATGCTGGTTGTGGGCCGGGCGCATCATGCGTCTTCCCGACGAACAACGGGTGTTCGACGGTGTCTGATCGACCGACCCGGTGCTCGGGACTCAAGCCATGACCCGTGTGGTTGCCCTGTGCGGGCTGTTGTTGTGGGTCGGGGCCACCCTCGCATTGTCGGAGCTCCGGGTCTTCTCGCGTCCCTCCCTCTCCGAGCGCCTCCGGCCCTACGGACCGGGCGGCATGGCTCGTCCCGGCAGGACAGGGATCTTCTCGGTGGCCTCGTTTCGCGATGCCATCGCACCGACCTCGCACCTGATCGGCTCCCGCCTGGCGCGGATGGTGGGCATCACCGAGGACCTCGATCTGCGTCTGACACGGATCCATGCACCCGTTGACGCAACGACATTTCGGGTGCGCCAGGTGGGCTACAGCGTCCTCGGTTTCGGCGTTGCCGCCCTTGTCACACTGGCGCTTCGACCACCCAGCCCGGTGGGACTGGCATTCCTGCTCGCCGGTCCCATCCTCACCCTGCTCATCCAGGAACAGCGTCTCGCCAAGGCTTCCGAACGGCGACAACGTCGTTTGTTCCTCGAGCTGCCGGTCATCGCGGAGCAACTGGCCCTGCTCCTCTCGGCAGGATGGTCGCTGTCCTCGGCCCTGAGTCGACTTTCCCGTCGCAGCACAGGGGCATGTGCCGCTGATCTCGAGCGCGTGTGCAATCGCATCGGTCAGGGCCTCTCGGAAACCGAGGCTCTTCGCGAGTGGGCCATCATCGCCAAGGTCGATGCGCTTGATCGTCTGGTCCCCGTCCTCGCGCTCAATCGCGACACGAGTGACCTCGGTCGTCTCATCGCCGAGGAGGCCCGATCCATCCGTCGTGACATGCAACGGGAGCTCATCGAGATCGCCGAGCGACGTGAGCAACAGGTGTGGATCCCCGTCACCGTTGCGACCTTGATCCCCGGCGTCCTGTTCATGGCGATCCCGTTCATCGAGGCCCTTCGCATGTTCGGCGCCTGACCCGAGCCGATGAGCCGCAAGTCGACAAGTGAAAGGAAACATCCATGAAAACCAAGGAGCAGCCAATGCGATCCCCTGTCCACACCGATCCGATCTGCATGGAGACCCCGGTCATGCCGGAGCGCCGGAGCGCCGGGCTTCGTTCCCGCCTTGCCGACCAGGCAGGCGAAGGCGTGATCTCCACGGCCATCGCGGTGCTGATCATGGCCCTCATCGGTCTGTCCATGTGGGTCGCGTTCAAGACGGTCTTCGACGACGCGAGCACCAAGATCAGCGACAACGTGGAGCAAATCGGGAGTTGACCATCGTGCAATCCTCGCCGGGCGACGAGGAGGGCAGCGGCCTCATCGGTTCGATCACCGGGGTCACGGTGTTCCTGATCCTCCTCTTCCTGGCCGTCCACCTCGTGCTCAACCTCTACGCCACCTCCACGGTGACCGCCGTGGGCTTCGACGCGGCCCGACTTGTCGCGGGCCGCGGAGGCGGGCCCGATGCCGAGGCCTATGCGGAAGGACAGGCTCGGCACATGCTCGATCGCTACGCGAGTGCGGGAAGCCTGCGATTCATCTGGAGCTATCCCGACACCGATGGCGACCCCGAACCCGACCGTGTGGAGCTGCGAGTGATCGCGGACCATCCCACGAATCTGTTGGCCATCGTTCCGATGCCCTACCAACATGTCGATCGAACGCTGGCCGTTCGCATGGAACGCGTCCGATGAATCGGCGATCGCTGCCGTGTGACCTTCGAGGCAGATGCACCGACGAGTCCGGCTTCGCCGGCGGCGCCGAGGCGCTTCCCTTCGGCGTGCTGGTATTCGTGATCGGCTCGCTCCTGTTGGCAAATGCCTGGGGTGTGATCGATGCCAAGATTGCCGCATCCGCCGCGGCACGTGAGGCAACCCGCGCCTATGTCGAGTCGCCCGGCCCCACCGCCGACGACGCCTCCCGGGATGCGCACCTGGCAGCGGAGGCCGCCTTCACCGGCCACGGCCGCGATGCCTCGAAGATGACCCTGCAGAACCGAGGCGCCGTGGCCTATGCACGCTGCGCACCGATCACCTTCGAGGTTTCCTATCCCGTCCCGACCATCTCGCTGCCATGGGTGAAGGCTCTGGGACCAGGAGCCATCACCGTTCGAGCGAGCCACAGTGAGGTGGTCGACCCCTATCGAAGCGGCGTGCCATCGAGCGAGTCGCCGACGGACACACCATGCCGGTGACCCGCAAGGACCTTCCACCGTCGCCACGCGAGGGCGGGAGCGTCCTCATCCTCATGCCCGTTGCCGTGCTGGTCTTCATCATCCTCGGCGCGCTCGCTGTTGATCACGCCATCGCCTTCATGGGCGAACGCTCCCTCGCCAACGCCTCCGCGGCGGCGGCCAACAACGCAGCCTCCGCCTTGGGCGAGGGGACCTTCTACCAGGGCTCCGTGGTTGCTCTCGATGCGGAGCGGGCCTCCGACATCGCCCAGACGACGATTGAGGGTATGCAACCTTCCGGTGTCCACGACCTCTCGGTCAACACGACCGTCAACGGCATCGAGGTGACCGTGACCGTGACCGGCCGGGTGGACACCATCTTCTCGCGGGCCGTTCCGGGTGGGGCACAGACCTTCGATGTGGGCGCAACGTCGAGGGCCATCGCCGAGGTCCCGGCGGAACCCATCCCGTTCGGCCCCTGAGCCGGCCAACCGCTCAACACCACCTCGCCACCCCGGCTCTCAAACGCTCAGCAGGCAGGACCACCCTGGTCGCCGTGAACGATGGGATCGGGCGAGGAACCCATGGGCGTCTGCTTTGCGGGGTCGATCCGGCCGAATCGCTCGACAGCCCACACCACGCCGTCGGGGGCGCAGTAGACACCGACGCCGACAGCGCCGTAGGCCGGCCACACGATGTTGTCGCGGTGAGGGTCGGAGTTCATCCACATCAGGTGCAAGGCACCTGATGTCGCCCCGGAGAGATACTGCACGTTCTCGCCGTAGTCCTGGCCGGCGCCCGGACTGTGATGCATGCCGGATCGGCTCATCTCCTCGGCCCATTCGCGAGCGCCGCCGGCGAGGCCTTCATCCCAGGCCATGGGGTCGACGCCTCGCGCCGCTCGCTCGTCATTGATGCGGGTCAGAAGGTCTTCTGCCATCCGATCGACGCCTGCCGATGATCGGGTCGATGCGCTCGATGTGCCACCCGATGGAACGGGGCCCGCAGGTGGGGGCAGAGCCCGACCGCACCCCAGCAGGGCATTGACGCCCAATCCCTGGTTGATGCCGTAGGCACAGACCTGGGAGCCCTCGGGAACGATCATGTCGAAGCCGTGGGCGGGACCGAAACCGGGGACGGTGGCTGCCACGTCGTCTCGACCCGCAGAGGCCTGACCCGATGCGGCAAGGCGATTGTCGACGTAGACGTGCACATCGATGGGCGCCCCCGTGTCGGGGTCAATGGCCCAACCTGCCGCATGCACGCCATCTGCTCCGCGTGAGACCACATCGAGACGACCGAACGGATCGACGGGGACCACCTTGCAGCCGAGCAGGGCGTTGGCG
>JACOTK010000092.1 GCA_016178435.1 Actinomycetota bacterium | reverse complement strand
GCAGCGACGGTGGGCCACGACGTGGCGAGGGCTAGGACTTGGTGGCCGTGGAGGACGCGAGCGCTTCCTCCTGCAGCACGCGGCGCAGCACCTTGCCGGTGGCGTTTCGGGGAAGGTCTTCGCGCACCTCGACGTCGCGGGGCACCTTGTAACGCGCGAGGTTCGTACGGACCAGTTGACGCAGCGCGTCGGGATCGACCGTGGCGCCGTCGCTCGGAACCACGAATGCCTTCAGTCGTTGGCCGAACTCATCATCGGGAACACCCACCACGACCACGTCGGCCACGGACGGATCCTGCGCGATCAGGTCCTCGACCTCACGGGGAAACACGTTCTCGCCACCCGACACGATCATGTCGTCGGCTCGGCCGTCGACGAACAGTCGCCCTGCCGCATCGAGATGGCCGACATCCCCCGAGCTCATGAAGCCGTCGATGATCTCCTTGCCACCACCGCCGGTGTAGCCCTCGAAGAGCATGCCGTTGCGCACGAAGATGCGGCCGCGCTCGCCCTCGGGCACGTCGTTGCCCTGGTCGTCCAGCAACCGGACCGCGGCCCCGGGCACCACCGGGCCCGCCGTGCCGGGAGCAGCACGGAGATCGGTCGGATCGGCAATGGTGGCCCACGCAACCTCGGTCGAGCCGTAGAGGTTGTAGAGCACCTCGCCAAACTCGTCCATGAGCGTGGTTGCCAGGACCCCCGGCAGATTCGAGCCACTCGCGGCGATGACGCGAAGCGACGAGGTGTCGTAGCGTCGGCGGACAGCGGTCGGCAGATCGAGCACCCGCTGCAGCATCACCGGGACGACCGCCAGGGCGCTGGCCTGATGACGGGCGACGCTTGCCATGGTCTGTTCGGGATCGAAACGCTCGTGAACCACCATCGTCGACGAGTAGGCGAGACCGATGACGAAATGGGCAAAGCCCCACGAATGGAACATGGGCGCGGCGACGACGGTCGTCTCGGCCATCCGCATGGGAATACGTCCGAGCAGCGCGAGTCCCGATGAAATCGCCTCACCCTGCAGATCACGATGTGCCCCCTTGGGTGTGCCCGTGGTGCCCGAGGTCAGGATCGTTGCAGCACCGTGACGCGACGGGGGTTCGAGCGCGTCGCCGGAGTTCGTGGCCACCAGGTCGTCGAGGGTCGTGGCGTGCGGCGTTTCGGTCTCGGGCCAGGCGAGCACGATCGGGAGCGTGCCGGCGAGACCGGCATCGGCCACGAGCGGCGTGAACGACTCGTCGTGGATCAGGACCCGAGGCTGTTCACGGACAACCACGTCCGAGAGCTGCGGCGCGGCGAAACCGGTGTTGAGAAAGAGGGCGTCGGCACCCAGCTTGGAGGTCGCCAGCGTCGCCTCGATGAAACCCCGGTGGTTGCGACAGAGGATGCCCACCGAATCACCGGACTTGACGCCAAGGCTCGTCAGACCTCGGGCAATGGCGTTGGTGCGCGACTCGAGCGTGGCGTAGTCGATGGCTCCCCGGTCGTCCACGACCGCGATCCGGCGAGGATGTCGAATGGCACTGATCTTGACGCCCGCTGCGGGCGTGGGGCCCCATGCAGCGATCGTTCGACCCATCGCGACCAGGCGATCCGGACGGACCGGACCGATCAGGCCACTCTGGCGGCCGATGCGAAGTGCCGTGCCCACCTGGGCGAGTGATTCCTTGGTCGGCAGCGAACGTTTCAAGAAGGACCCCCCGGGTGCATCGTCGATTCCCAAGGCACAGTACCGCAGGCCGTCAAGGGGTCCGCAAGACCGAACGAGACCGACCTCGCAAACGTCATCGGGCCGAGATTCTCCAACTCCTTGCTGTCGAGGCGCCGCTCAGAGAGACTGAGGCCCGGTGGTTGGCACTGGGCCTGACGCAGGGGGACTCATGGATCGACGTAGGTTTCTTCAAACATCGGCCGGCGGAGCGGCGGTGGCAGCACTGTGGCCGTTCGGCATGAGCCGCGCCGCTTCCGGGACGACGGACACCCCGGACTCGGTGGCAGGCATTCCCCTGGGCGTCGCCTTCGACCCCGCACCGTTCTCACTGGGAGTTGCGTCGGGCGACCCCTTGGCCGACGCGGTCATCCTCTGGACCCGCCTGGCCCCCTCGCCCCTTGCCGGCGGCGGCCCCCTACCCGAGACCGTCGAGGTCTCGTGGACCATCGCCCTCGACCCCGATCTCAACATCGTCGTTCGCCAGGGCACGACAACCGCCGCTGTCCGCAGCGCCCACAGCGTGCACGTCGACGTCGACGGGCTCGAACCGGCAACCACCTATTACTACCGATTCAGCGCCCTCGGCGCCACGAGTCGCCTCGGACGTGCCCGCACCGCGCCGATCGGCTCGGTTGATCACCTCCGTTTCGCCTTCGTCTCCTGCCAGGACTTCCAGGCCGGCAGCTACGCCGCTTACCGCGCACTCGCCGGTGAGGATCTCGACTTCGTTCTCCACCTCGGCGACTACATCTACGAGTACCCGGCCGATCCCGGCGCATACCGCTCCCACATCGGCGGCGAGACCACCACCCTCGACGACTACCGGAATCGTTACGCGCTGTACAAGGGTGACCCTGCGCTCCGAGACGCTCATGCCGCCTTCACGTGGATCTGCACCTGGGACGACCACGAGGTTGTCGACAACTACGCGGGAACCAACCCTCCAGGGGCACCGCCCAGCCCCGAGTTCGAAGCCCGTCGTGCCAACGGGTACCAGGCCTGGTACGAACATCTGCCGGTGCGCCTGCCGGGTGGGGCCCAGGCGGGCGCCGGGAGCTTTCCGATCCACCGTCGCTTCCAGCTCGGAGACCTGCTCGACCTCAGCGTGCTCGACACCCGTCAGTATCGAAGCGATCAACCCTGTGGCGACAACACGGGCAACTGCGCGGGCTCCCTCGACCCGAACGCCACGATGTTGGGAGCGGATCAAGAGGCGTGGCTCCTGGACAACCTGTCCACGAGCACCGCCGCATGGCGCGGCGTGGCCCAACAGGTGATGATGGCGCAGCTGAAGCTCGGTGGCCTGCCTGATCGGTTCAGGCTGCCCGAGGCCCTTGGCCGGCTCCGCCAGGCGGGCGAGGGCGTCACCGTGAACCACGATCAGTGGGACGGCTACGCGGCACCGCGACGCAGGCTGTTGAGCCACCTCGCCGACAACGCGATCCCCGACGTCGTGGTGCTCACTGGTGACATCCACAGTCACTGGGTGGCCGACCTCAAGGTGGACTTCGACGGTCGTCGCTCGCCGCCGATCGCTACCGAGTTTGTCGGCAGCTCCATCACGTCCACGGGCTTTCCGAAGGGCTCCAACCTCGCCCTCAAGACCATCGTGCCGCACACGAACCCGCACATCCGATTCGTCGAGGGGGAGCGCCACGGCTATGCCATCGCCGACGTGACGCCGGAGCGATGGGAGACCACCTTCCGAACCGTCGGGGACATCACGAACCCAACCAGTCCGGTGGTCGATCTGGCCGCCTTTCAGGTGATGCGCGGCAGGCCCCGGGCGATCAGGGTGCGCTGAACACTCAACTTCCCCGTCATTTCCGCCGATTCATCACCACAAGGGCACGGTGGAAGGACCAACGGGAGTCAGAAGTGATCGAACGCGTGCTACGAACGTTCACCGCCAATCTGTTGCAGACCTCGGACCTCGGCTCCATGTGCGAGATGTCGCTTGCACAGCTTGTCGACGTCGCCGGCGTCCGCGCGGGCGCAGTGCTGGTCAACAGTGCGGGCAGGCTCAACCTGGTCGCATCCCACGGCGAGCCCTTCGCCCCCGAGATGGCCGCATCGCCCCTCCTCGCAAGGGCCGTTGACCAGTCCGAGCCGACATGGCATGTCCTCGAGCCGGAGCAGCAACTCCCGCTCATGTTGGCGCCCCTGAGCTTTCAGGGCGTGGGCTTCGGACTGGTCGTGCTCGTGCACGATTTGCCTCACGACGAGTCGCATCGCAAAGCGCTCCAACAGGACACCGCTCCGATGCCGGACCGATCGGAGCTGATCACAACCCTTTCTCAGATCCTCTCACTCGCGGTCCATCACTGCCTGGTGCTTCGGGACCTCGAACAGCTTGCCTCGCTCGATCCACTGAGTGGGCTGCTCAACCATCGCCTCGGCATGCAACGACTCAACGAGGAGGTCAGCCGAGCCAAACGGGCCAAGGCACGCATCGGTGTGTTGACCATCGACCTCGACCATTTCAAGGAGGTCAACGACACCTACGGAACGGTCGTGGGCGACCAACTTCTCTCCGCCATCGCCTGGGGCCTCCAGGAGGTGGTGCGTGGGGACGACGTCCTTGCCCACAGCTCGGGGGGCACCTTCATGGTGGTGACCACCAATGCCTCGGGACCTGACATCGTTCGCGTTGCCGAACGCGTACGGCGCCAGATCGCGAACACGGTGATCGCCGCCAAGACGGGAATCGGCGTGTCACCCGTGTCCGTCACCGCCAGCGTGGGTTGCGTGAGCTTTCCGGATCATCCCGCGCAGGACGGCGACGAGCTGTTCAAGGCCGCTGTCGAGGCGCTTGCGTTCGCCAAGGAGACCGGGCGGGATCAAACGATGGTGGCCGGACGCCTCAACGTCGTCGCACTCGCATCACGCGGCGCGAAGGGCTCGGGCAACCAGGCGGGCTGACCGGCGCATCATCCGCCCACGGGCACGATGGCGAGATCGTGATAGGTGAACACCGGCCGGTAGACCACGCCTGCCTCATCGAAGTACCGAGCCGCGATGTCACCACGGTCGACCAGCGTGGTCGCGAGCACGACCTCGGCCCCTTCGGCACGCACCCGTTCGCAGGCGAGCCGGATCGAGCCCCCCGTCGTGATGACGTCATCGACCAGCAGCACCCGCACTCCTGGTCCGAGGGCGGCGCCCTCGACCCACTTGTCCGTGCCACGCCCCTTCGGTTGCTTGCGAATGACGAACCACCGCGCGCCCGTGACCATCGCGACACCGTGGGCAAACTGGTCGGCGCCCAGGGTGAGTCCTCCGACCGCGTCGAAGCTCACCCCTGCCTCAGCCGCGATGTCGGCGATCACCTCGCACGCAAGACGCAGATCGGACCCACGGGCAAGCGCATGCTTGGCGTCGATGAAATCCCGGCTCAACTCGCCCGAAGCCAGCTCGACCGGCTCGTCGAAGTGGGTCAGACCACCGGCGACCACGATGTCCAGGAGAGCTTTGCGCTTCTCGTTCACGGCCTCATCTTGACACGGCTGATCTCGACCCAGAAGCCCGACTTCGGGATTGTCGGTCTCCGCGGTAGCTTGCACTGATTGCCGCCGTGAGCCCGATTGGGAGCACCCACATGAGTCACCGCAAACGAGGCCTGCTCGCCCTTCTGGGTGTCCTTGTTCTCGCCGGGTTCAGCGCCGTTCCCCACCCCGGGAAGCTGACATCGCTGACGACGCCCCAGGCCGTCGTGCTCGGCATCGTCGAGGGCGTGACCGAGTACCTGCCGATCAGCTCCACGGGCCATCTCCTCATCACCGAGAAAGCGCTCGATCTCGGGCAGACGCCGAGCGAGAAGGACGCCACCGACAGCTACACGGTCGTCATCCAGATCGGGGCGATCCTCGCGGTGCTCGGCATCTTCCGCAAGCGTTTCGCGCTGATGATCCAAGGCCTTGCCGGACGAAGTGTCGAGGGTCGGAATCTCGTGCTCTCGCTGGCGCTTGCCTTCATCCCGTCGGTCCTCGTCGCGCTCGCCTTCGAGGATCCGATCAAGGAACACCTGCTCAAACCCTGGCCCGTCGTGGTGTCGTGGGCGTCCTGGGGCGTGCTCATCCTCTTCTTCGCGGCCCGACAGTCCGGGTTGCGTGTGCGATTCAGCTCACTTGGGTCGATCCCCTGGACCGTCGCTCTCGGCATCGGGGCCGCCCAGGTACTGGCCCTGTGGCCGGGAACGAGCCGTTCGCTGGTCACCATCGTCGCCGCGTTGTCCCTGGGTGTCGGACTCACCGCTGCAGTCGAGTTCTCGTTCCTCCTCGGATTCCTGACCCTCTCGGCCGCCACCGCCTACGAGTTGCTGAAGAACGGCAGCACGCTTGTCGATCAGTTCGGGGTCATGAACCCGGTCATCGGGATCGTCGTGGCCGGCGCCGCCGCGTTCATGTCCGTGAAGTGGATGATCACGTACCTCGAGAGGCACTCCCTCCGGGTGTTCGGCTGGTATCGGCTCGGGATCGCCGGGCTCACCGCGCTCCTCCTCGCGACAAAGACGATCTGAGTCCCTCCATTCGAGGCGGGCATCGCCCACCGCAGGGCCGGGGGATCTGTTCGAACTCGTCAGGCACACCGAATCCGGCTGACCCGGAGGGCCGCTTCGGCCATTGTCGGTGGGTCGCGCGCATGTTCGATCAATGCGGAAGAGCCGGATAGCATGTCGCCGAGTCGACAAGGGGAAGGGCCGATGAAGGAGCGTCGCAGGACCACCACGTCCAACTTCGGCGTCGGCGCCCGTGAGAGCCATGACTCGACGCCCTTCTACGATCGCTTTCGGCCCCCCGAGCTCTCCGACGACCAACAGGTTCCCCAACCCCTCGACGTGGCCGAGCCGTTCGTCTGCGGGGATGCCCGGAACATGGACCGAATCGCCGATGGGTCGGTGGCCCTGGTGGTGACCTCCCCGCCCTACTTCGCGGGCAAGCAGTACGAGGAGGAGCTCGAACGCGAGGGGGTTCCGTCCTCGTATCTGGAGTACCTCGAGATGCTGAGCGAGGTCTTTGCCGAGTGCGTTCGCAAGCTCGAGCCGGGCGGTCGGATCGCCGTCAATGTCGCCAACCTCGGCCGAAAGCCCTACCGCAGCCTCTCGGCGGACGTCATCCGAATCCTCGAGCACGACCTCGGTCTGTTGCTGCGCGGTGAGTTGATCTGGCAGAAGGGCGAGGGCGCCAACGGCTCGTGCGCATGGGGATCATTTCGAAGCGCGGCCAACCCCGTGCTGCGCGACATCAGCGAGCGGGTGATCGTGGCAAGCAAGGGGCGCTTCAACCGGGCTCGATCGGTGAAGCAGCGCGCGGCGGAGGGTCTCCCGCACGAGAGCACGCTGATGACCGAGGACTTCATGGCGCTCACCTTGGACGTCTGGTCGATTCCGCCCGAGAGCGCCAAGCGGGTCGGGCACCCTGCGCCGTTCCCCGTGGAGCTCCCCGAACAACTGATCCGCCTCTACACGTTCAAGGACGACCTGGTGCTCGACCCCTTCATGGGCAGCGGCTCCGCCCTGGTCGCTGCGGCCCGCCTCGGGCGTCGCTACGTGGGCTACGACCTCGACCCGAGCTATGTCGACATCGCCCGAGGACGCGTCGCCAAAGCCCCTGTCCCAACGTCACCCGCATCGGAGTCCGGACGACTCCGGCCGACACTGCAGATGCCGTTGGTCGAGATGGACGACCGTGACAACTTTCAGCGTCGCGCAACCAAGGAGGGCAAAGCCGCCCGAAGACTTGCCGAACAGGTGCTGACCGAGGCAGGTTTCACGATCGAGGAGCAGAACCAGCGCGTCAGGAAGACAGGGGTCACGGTGAACTTCGTGGCGAAGGACGCCAGCGGCTCCACATGGTTCTTCGACGTGTCGGGAGCGTTCACCAGTCATCGAGGTGGCCTGTTGCGGATGGACACCGTCTGGAAGTCGCTCGGAAGGGCCTACGCATTGAGGGATTCACTCGGACGCAACGGCAAGGAAAGGGTTCCGCTCGTGTTCCTGACGAGCCACCTGCCGAAACGGCCGAGCGAGGGCGACACCGCACTGCGTGCTGCCGGCCCCGATGCCTTCTTCGATGCGATCGAGATGCTCTCCGGCGACAGCCTCGATCGGCTCGGGCGTTATGCAACAGGGGGCTTCACCGACGACCCCCGGCCCGGGTTCTGGACACCCCAAGATCTGGCTCGGCGATAGGGTATGGACCGCGAACTTGTGGTCTGATCCGTGGGGTTGGTTCGGTCGGAGTTCGCTGGATGGCCGGGAGTCTGATCGACCTGCGGCGCGGCGTGGTGATCAGAGCAATTCGATCGGGCAGATGATGTCTGGTGCGTTGGCCAGTCGGGTGTCGGTCGTGAGCAGGGCCGTCACGCCGGTCATCTCGGCGAGGGCGACGTAGGTGGCGTCGTACGCGCTGAAATTGCGCCGAAGTGCCCACATTCTCGGTCGAAGCCAGTCGGCGGGGAACCGGGTCAAGGCCAGGCGAGTGAAACCGTCCAACGCGGACGTGCCTTGCTTCTCGGTCAGGATCTTCTGGACGACGAGACGCCGAAGGACGTTGGTCACTTCGCTGTCGATGAGGTGTGGAACGGCGAGTTCCTCGTCGCCGAGACGATCGGGGTCAAGGTCGTTCGCTTGACGACCGTCACCGGGATCGTCCGAGGAAACGACCGATGACCGGCAACTCCCAAATCGCCTCGGCGTCCGCGATGGCGAAGCTCGCCGCAGGGGCATTCTCGACCGCATCGAGGACCACGTAACGAGCTCTCCAGTAAGGCCGAAACTTCTCGTTGTAACGCCAGAGCGACTCGATTTGCATGGTCTTGCTGAACTTGTGGAGGACACGGCGCTGCAGGTTGTAGAAGCCACCCTCGAGCTCACCGGCCACGACGGCACGCATCACTGCGAAATTGAGGCAAACCCCCCACTGATGAGCGGCCTTCACGTGCTCGATCGTCTCGATCACGGCGAAGTCGGTGACGCCGTTCGTGAGGTTGGGGTCGGCGCGCCGCCGCATCATGTCGAGCGACCATCCGTCGATGTCGGTGGCGGGAACCCACTGGCAAAATGCGGCCGGGCTGCCGTCGGGGTCCAGCACGACCGACAGCATCAGCCCGGTGTCCCTCGGATCGAAGATTCGGGACAGGGTCATCGAGAAACCGCGTTCGGCCTCCCCATGACGGGTCTCGACCATCAGCTCCAACAGTGCCTGTTTCATCTCCGGCTCGACATGGGCAGGGTCGAGGAAAACGGTGCTGTAGCCGGCCTTCTTCACCCGGTTGTACGCGCCACGCAGCGATTTCATGGTGCCGCCCTGGAGGCTGAACGCCTGGCAATCGACGATGGCCTCGTCGCCCATGTAGATGGGCTGCATGCCCGCTGCCTCGTAGACCGGGAGCCAGCCGGGCTGTGCGCCGACCACGGTGACGGCCCAACCCTGGCGATCGGCAAAGGCCCGGAACTCGGCCCAGGTGTCAGCCCACTCGTGAGACGGCCCGATCGGGTCGGGCGAGACGAGACACACGCCGTTGCGCAATGAATAGGCAACGACCGACGATCCGGTGAAGAACCAGTCTTTGTCATCACGCAAGGAAAAATAGGTGAGGGTGTCGCCGCCGTACTGGTCGACGATGCGCCGAGCCCGTCGCCCGCTGACCTGGTGCTCGATCTCGGAGGGTCGGTGCGGCCGGCGAGGGCCGAGCAGCCACCAGATCACCACCACGACGACGCCGATACCGGTTGCGGTCAGCGCCGGGGTCACAAATGGTGCGCTTCCCGGAAGTGGCAGAACCTGGTGCCCGACAAGTCGCCCGGCGAGCGAACGAACCGACGTGTCGACACCCGGGCGTCGATGTGCGCCAACGAACTCGACCAGGATGAACGACAGGACGACGGCTACTGCCGCAACGATGGCGCTGAAGACGGCGCCGCGTCGAACGGTTCCCGAAGCCGGCTGGACGGGGAAGTCGTCTCTCTTGGAGATGAGCCATCCGGCGATGAGCGCGGCAACCGCCGCCTCTTCGACATCACCGCCCTTCACCAGGTGCAACACCATCGAGAGACCCAGAAAGCCAATCGTGGCGAGCCACGCCAGGCGGTGACCTCGTCGCAAACCCCGAGCGAGAAGCAGCAGGGTCAACGAGATGAACACCAGGGTGGCCGAGGCGGCCTGGAGGAACTCCACCGGCATAACCTCGAGCAGCGTGTGGAGGCGGCCCCGAGCGGGGGGCGTCACCGCGGACAGGACACCGATTGCCGCGACCACGAGGACGAGAGCCGCCGCCGTCTTGCGATGCTGATCACGACGTGCGGCCGAGCGGAAGACCGTATGGTCCACAGGCCAGCTCGAGCCCATCGGGAGCGTGCTGACGACAACCGGCGTGGTTGAACGACGAAGGCCGGTGGAAGTCCGAGTCTTCCGGCGCGTGGTTCGACTACCTCGGTCCCACAGCCGGTGTTCGCATAGAAGCCCTTGGGCAGCGAGGTCAGCTCGGGTTGGTGTGAGTGACCGGTGACGAATCCGGCGAAGCCTTCGCCACAGAGCGCTTCGGCAGCGGCCCGGGGAACTTCGTTACGGTGTGTCTCACGTAGGCCGATGTGACTCGCTGCCACGGTTTGGAACACTCGGCGACCGATGAGCAGCCCGAGCACGATCAGCACCACGAGATCGACCGTGATGCCCACCCCACCGACCAGCAGCCAACGGTCCAACTTTCGAACGCTTCCATCGGCAAGCCCACCGACGAGAATGGGCGTGCGAATGAGCAACATGGCAAGGAACGGGACGGCGACCCACCAGGCATGGCGAATCAGCCCCCGGTAAACCACCCGCGAGCCCAGGAACCGCGGCAGTTGAGCGGGGTCGGACAGAGCCCCGACGTCCGCGAGAAATGATTGGCGAGCCAGGCCGGGAAAGACGTCCTCTACGAGGTATTGACCAATGGATGCCTTACGGTGGTCGGGTTGATCGTGCGTCGTCTGCGCCGGGTCGAACTGGTGACCGTGCTCGACCCGGACAACCTGGACTCCTCGATCCGTTTCGAACACCAGGTCGACGACGACCGCGACCACGGCGCTCAGGCGAGCCTCGATGGTGGCCAACGCATCAGGGCTCCAGGCAATCTGGGCGTCGTGGGTGCCGAGGGTCACCACAACGTGCCGGTCGGTGCCCGCTGCATAGTCGGTGAGTACACGCTCCATCTGGGGATGGGCGTCGAGCACGGCGCCTACCGAGGGCGGGTCCACCCCAAGAAGGGCGAAGCAGTCGCCGTTCAGGACGACCGCTCCCGGTTCGGACCAGCCTGCCAGCCTTTCGACGATCTCGTCGATCATGAGCCTGGATGCCTTGCCGGCTTTCGGACCCAGGTGGAGGTCGCTGCAGATCAACACCTTGGACCCTTGCAGAAGGTGGACCTCGACACGATCAGGAACGGACAATTGAGGAGCGCGAACAACGCCCGACGGCACCTCCGGGTCGAGCGGCACGGCACGGTTCTCGGTGGTCGCCACCGGCTACGCCTTGCGACGTGACTTGGCCATCTCGACACCGATCGGGATCAACGAGACGGCGACGACGCCCATCAGGGCAATCTCGATGTGATCACGAACCAGGCTGACCTGGCCGAAAAAATACCCGAGAAGCACGACCCCAAGGCTCCAGACGGCCCCACCGATCACGTTGTACGTGACGAAGGAACGGTAGCTCATGCGTGAGGCACCCGCGACGATGGGGGTGAAGGTGCGTACGATCGGCACGAATCGGGCGAGCACGAGGGCCTTTGGGCCGTGCTCGTCAAAGAACACTTGAGCGCGTTGGAGATGTTCCTGGTGGAACCATCGAGAGTTCGGTCGGTTGAAGGGCGCCGGTCCGACTCGGTTCCCGAACCCGTAGCCCACCTGGTCGCCCGCGATGGCGGCTACCGCGACCGTCGGGAGGAGTACCCATAGCGAGAGGCTGACCGAGAGCGATGCAAAGACTCCAGCAGCGATGGCCCCGGCCATGAAGAGCAGCGAATCGCCGGGGAGAAAGAAGCCGATGAACAGGCCCGACTCGGCAAAGATGATGGCGGCGATACCGATCAGTCCAAAGGTCTGGATCAGATATGCGGGGGCGAGGCTGAATGCAATCACGGTCTGACCTGGACACGCGCAGGGCCGGGGACTCTCGGTTGTTCGATTGCTTGACCCATGTCGTGTGCTCCCCGTCGAGGTCGGACAGGACAATAGAGGCAAGTCGCCTAAAAGACTCGGCACCCGCAGGCCATCTGCCTGTGCCCCCGACGGACTGTGCGCCCGCCATCTTCCGGTGGCACCCGGGCGCGCAGTCGATCCAAAGTGGATACGCCCTGAGTGAAGCCAGGACGAACACGCTGCGCGCCGCTCGCGCCAGTTCACAATGTGCTCCGGTAGAAGACGGCCTCCCGACGGCCCAACAGACCCCGTCTGACCAGCACGAACCTGGTGGGCGAGGGGGACTTGAACGGATTTCAACCCGTCCGGTAGAAGTTTCGGTAGAAGTCAGCGGGCTCGCCGCCGCTCTCGGGTGCGGTGTTCGATGGCCTCGCTGATGCTTGTCGCGATCTCCTCGTCAGCAGGAGGTAGGCCCTCGTCGTCACAGCACGGAGGCTTCTCGCGCTCATCGGTGGGAACGTCCCGATCGAGTGCGTCGAGCAAAGCGGTGTAGACGTCTTCGGCCGATTCGTCGTGGCGACCCACTGCGATCACCACAGCGTGATCAGTCGCCGGCCAGACGGCCGGCAGGCGATCGGGGCCATACATCTGTCGGCAGCAAACGTGGTCGAGCACGTCGCCGGCGAGGCGATAGCCCGCAGCCACGCAGCCACTTGATCGGAGTTCTGTGAGCGCTGTACCAGCGGCCTCACGGCGGCGACCTCGGAGAGCAAAGACTTGCCGTGTCGCCGTCGCTGTCAGCTCGACTTCGACCGCGATCGCTTCTTCCCCTTGGTCGCGGCGATCTCTTCGAGCAGGTCGTCGGTGAGCGGAACCACACGTCCAGCGGCGAGGTCGTCGAAGCCCTCGCGCACGCCTTCGACTTCGAGCGCCGCTCGGTCACGTAGCAGCCGCATCACGTCAGCAAGAAGCCGTCGGTCGTCGGCGTGTTCGCGCAGGAGATCGACCGCATGTTTCACCGTGGCCAGCGAGCCCACATCAACTCGGACGGGCGTGACACCCGGTACAGCATCGAGGACTCCGGCCTCGATCCACGAACGAATCGTCGGCTGTGAGAACCCAAGCACCCGAGCCGAATCGGAGACCTTCACCCCGCCATCGCGAGCTGCCAGCCGGTCTCGGACTGCGTCCAGCGAGCGTCGGCGGTCGGGATCGTCCTCATGGTCCGCGAGCTGCTGAAGGGTGATGAGGTCATCCACGACTTCCGCGAGCGACATGCACCTACGCTAGACAGAAACTTTCCGATTGAAACCGAAATCCGAAAGGTCGCGAGCCAGCGCCTCCACAGCCCGATCGATTGCCGAGTCGCTACAGCCTGAGTTCACTACTCGCATCGAGCGGCGGAGCCGCTCCTCGAGGATTGCTTCGGTGAAGCTGCCCCGGCCGATCGGCCCGCCACTGCTGGGGTGCTCGTCGAAGCCGGAGAGGGTGTCCCAGCCGAGTTCGGCGAGCAGGCTCATGGTGGGTTGCTCAACGAGCGCATCCTCCCCGTACTTCGACCCCACCATGTTCACCGTCCTTGTGAGGAACGTTTTCACAGTAGTCAACCTTGTTCAAGCAAGATGCCCGTACCTTGAACAAGGCAACGGGCAATGAGGGTTGGCTTGAATAGGCTCTCATCTTATTAAAGTTATACCCGTTCTTCTTTGACAGCGTCGCCTGCGGGATCCATACTGCGAGGGTGAGGCCCGAGGAGTTTCCAGCAAATGAGCGTGGCCAGGTGCGCCGGGTGCCGAGTGGCGACTACTGGGCGTTCTTCCCATCCCCGCTTCCTCGTCGTATTGAGTACACGGACGAGATCGTGCGCATCCTCGACGAAGCAACCGGGGCACTGCATCGATTGAGCGGAGTTGGCAGGCTCCTTCCGAACCCACACCTTCTCATTGCTCCCTACGTTCGCCTGGAGGCGGTGCTCAGCTCGCGGATCGAGGGCACACAGTCCGACGTTGCTCATCTCCTGCGCTTCGAGGCGGGCGACGAGGAGGGCGTCGGCGAGTTGCACGACGATGTCCGCGAGGTTCGGAACTACGTCACGGCGCTTGATCACGGGATCCTGCGCCTGAGCGAAGGCTTCCCACTCAGCCTTCGTCTCCTCCGCGAGGCGCACGAGCGACTGATGAGCGGCGTGCGAGGTGGATACGCGACGCCGGGCGAGTTTCGTCGCAGCCAGAACTGGATCGGCGGAACGTCGCCGACCGACGCAGCATTCGTGCCACCCCCGGTCCACGCGATGTCCGAGGCGCTGGACGACCTGGAGCGATTCCTGCATGACCATTCGATGCCGCTACTTGTCCAGCTCGCGCTGGCTCACTATCAGTTCGAGGCCATACACCCCTTCCTGGACGGCAACGGCCGTCTCGGCCGGCTGCTGATCCCGCTCGTGCTTGCCGAACGTGGGGTCCTCCCTCAGCCGCTCCTCTACCTCTCCGTCTACTTCGAGCGTCACCGAAACCACTACTACGACCTACTGATGAGCACCAGCCGAAGCGGTGAGCTCGGCCCATGGCTGCTCTTCTTCCTGACCGGCGTTGCCTCTCAGGCCGACGATGCGTTGGAACGGACCGTACGGCTCGTCGAACTGCAGACGGCTTTACGCAACCAGCTGCTGGACGAGAAGGCCACGACCACCGTCGTGCGCACAGCGGAACTGCTCTTCAGCACGCCGTACATCTCTGCGACGTGGCTGTCCGACACGCTTGGTGTCTCCTACCCCACAGCGCAGTCCGCAATCAACGCGCTGGTCGGGCGTGGTGACCTGACGGAGTCGACAGGCCGCCGGCGAAACCGCTTCTATTTTGCAGCGAGAATCTTCGAAGCTGTCTACGGACGGTCGCCACTGCCCGAGTAGCCCATGTGAGCGATCAGGGAAACCCCTCATCGGCGATCATCGAAAACCGACATGGGGTCGGTGTTCTGGTCGGCGGTTGGTGAGGTTAGCCGGGTCTGCGTTCGGTGGGCTTTGTGGCGGCGATCTCGAGGCCGTTGTGCTCGCGTAGGCGCCGGCTGGGGCCTTTGATGTTGAACACGATGGCGTTGTGCATGAGCCGGTCGAGGACGGCGGCGGCACGACGGTGTCGCCGAAGATGGTGCCCCAGTCGAGTGCTTACGGCTGTTGGTGAGCGCCTCCTGAGTTCGACAAATCGGTGCGATGGGCGGGGGGTTGCAACTGGCGCATCTCAGGCACGGGGCCGACCGGCGCACACCGCCGGACGGACACGGACGAGGCAGCGGGTGGTGGATGTTCGGGGCGTTGCGGGCAGACCCTTGCGTGGAGGGCCGGTTACGAGCACGCTCCAGCCATGGGTCGACTGATGAAATGGTTGCGCAGCTCCCCCGACGTTGAGGCAGATCCCGGCCGGCTCGTGACGCTCACCCTGGGCACGGACATCCACCGTTCGTACCTGGTCGCCGACGCGTGCGCCGCCAGAGGTCTTCGGGTCGAGCTCCTCACCTCGGAGATGGGTGCGCATCCGCACACGCCTGGTGTCGAGCAGCGCATGCTCGTCCGGTCAGAGGACCTCGATGCGGTTCGAGACGTGCTCTCCGAGCAAGACGCGTCCTGGAGCAGGCGAACGGTGGCGAAGCTTGTGCGGGTGGTGCGTGTCCTCGGTCCAGTGTGGGCGGCCTTCGCGATCGGCATGGCCGTGGTCGCACTCCCGGACGTGAACAGCGATGCCGTGTGGGTGGTGACGCTTGCGGCGATCGTGGCGGCAGCCGCATCGGTGGCTGCGGGATTCACCGTTGTGAGGAGACCCCGGCTCGCCGGTGCACTGCTCGTCGTCGCTGCGTTCACCGCACCGACGTTCGCCGCCATATGGCTCAACGTCATCCCGCTGCTGATCGGGTTGGTCCTCGTCGCCCGAGCGGAAGTGCACACGCCCGTGGTCCGCCGGAAGTGCGTGGACGTCCTTGAGGACTGAACGAGCACGGGGGACGGCGCAGCGCCGGCAGGCGTCACCGGCCACGGTTACCCGATGAGGTCACGGCGCTTCCGTGTGATCGCCCTGGCGAGTGTGGTCCTGGGCGCGGCGGTGACCTTCGGCGTCCTGCAGTTCACCGACGACGACGGCTGCACGAGGCGCATCACCAGCTACGACCGCACCGCCGGACCGGGCGGTCCGCAGAGTGCCGACGAGGCTCTCGAGAAGTTCCTTGCCACGGGGGCGACGGGGTCTGCCGCCGAGGGTCTCGCAGTCGACGATCTGACGGTCGTGGGGACCCAGCCCAGCCTCGTCGTGTATCAGACCGACGATGGTGGTGTGGACGTCGTGGTGACCAAGCTCGCCGGCGGCTGGTTCGTGGGCGAGGCGAGCGGAACGTGCTGAGTGGGTAGCGCGCGCTGGACGGCGAAGCGCTTGGGGCGGGTGCGGCCGGCGGGCGGGCGACCCTGACCGATCGGAGCCGGCCGCCGGCCTTGGTCGTGGTGGGTCGGCGCCGGGTCCGAGTGCGGGTGTGCCAGTCGGCGAGCTCGGCCCAGCCAGGGTCCGATGTTCGTGCGACCATTTCCGGGGGCAGCTACCCCAGAAGCGGTGGGCGAGGGGGGACTCACCAACCACTCACGGGGCTTCGCGCCCTGGTTGGGAACACGGTCATCGTCAGAGTTGCGGATTTCGACACCAGGGTCAACTGCGGAACTCGGACCAGGACGGAGGACGCTTCAACCACCGAGTTCGCGACCTCTCAGATTGACTCACGATGCGCCTTTGACGAACGAGTATCCGGGTTGACTCGAGTGAGCAATCCGGCAGGGCCAACTCGCCAGTTCGAGATGATCCGCCCTCGCAATCGGTCGAGGGGCCGGACACCGGAGGCGGCGGTCGTAGCCGGCCGCGAGGTCGCGGTACCGACCGCGTGCTGCGTCGGTGTCCGGCGGTGGATCGGTGTGGCTCATGGTCAATTCGCATTTGGCAGATGCCAGGGACATAGCCGATGACAGGACGAAGATCCGACTCCGTGACAGCTGGTTGCGGGCTGGGCGCCGACGTTGGGGCCCGCCCGGAAGAAGACCCGGGAGAAGGCCGGCGGCCAACTCCCGTAGCGCGGCTCCAGTCCCTGGCCCGTTACGATTCGAGCACGCCAATCCCGGCGGTGGCGGCACTCTGCCTGTGCGGGCTCAGCACTATTGGTCGGACTAACTAATCGTCAAAGCGGCCGGTGAAGCACAGGCCGTCGCCCGGGATCTCGGCCAGGTCTTCGATGGTCCCGTGCCGCTCTTGATCGCCGACCGCTACGACGAATCGGTGGCCGATTCGTGCTGCTTCGAGGCCGGTTCGCGGGATCACGATCGTCGGTCCGTTGGGCATCTCGGTTCGTTCGAGGCGCCAGGTCGTTCCCTCTACGCGCGTGTTGATCTCGGCTGACTCGACATCATCGCGCTCAGGCGGCGTGCGGGGTCGGGCGGTCGGGGATTGCCGCGCGCATCACTAGTGCTCTGGGCCTCGTCCGACGTGGGTGTCGATGAAGGTCTGTAGGGCGATCGGGTCGACGCCGTCGCAGGTCTGCTTGTTGAGCCAAGCGGTGGCGACGACCCTCGCTGGGAGGTCGGGGTTGGGCACTACGGCTATCAGGTCGCCGGCGAGCTCGGAGAGGGACGCGAGCTCGGCGTCGTTGAGGTCGTGGTACTGCAGCAGGATCCCGCCGGCTTCGACGGCGCCCACCTGGAGTGGCCGGGTCAGGGGATCTTGCAGCACCCCGCTGATCGGGGGTCCGGGCTGGTGGGGGCCCGACGTCGGGGGGTCGCTCGTGTAGGTGATGTCGCCGTTGCCGAGGGAGTGGACGTAGGACGCTGGGTCGAGAGGCTCCTTCAGTGCATCGGAGCATGCGGCTTGGGCGGCGGAGCTGGTCGTGGCGTTTCGGAGCGCGGCGGTCGTGGTCGAGTCGGAGGCATCGCTGTCGCCGCACCCGGTGAGGGCCAGGACCAGAGCGGTCAGGGCTGACGCGGTGCGCACCGGGGGGTTGGGCATGGTCGCCGTCAGCGGAGCGCGTGGTGATCGTCGACGGGGGCGTGGGGGTCGTCACCCTGCGGATCGACGTGGACGTGGACCTGGTCGAGGTGGGTGATCTGGTGGAGGAGGTCGTGGCGGACCGCCTCGGCGGTGGCGTGACCTTCGCGGACCTGGAGGTCGCCGGGGACCGAGATGGTGATGTCTGCGCTGAGCCGGTGCCCTTGCCAGCGCACGCGTGCGTCGCTCGTCGAGAGCACGCCGGGGTTTGCGGCGGTGACGGCCTCGACCCGGTCGACGATCTCGGGGTCGACGGCGTCCATGAGGCGGTAGTAGATCTGGCGGGCGGCGCCCCGGAGCACGGCGAAGATCGCGACGGAGATGCCGAGGCCGACGATCGGGTCGGCTTGGTCGAACCCGGCCAGAACGCCGACGGCGCCGAGGGCGACGGCGAGGGACGTGAACCCGTCCGTGCGGGCGTGGTATCCGTCGGCGACGAGGGCGGCGGAGCCAATGGCGTTGCCCTCGCGGATTCGGTAGAGGGCGACGGCCTCGTTGCCGATGAACCCGACCAGCCCGGCGGCGAGGAGGACCCCGACGTTGTCGAGGTCGCGTGGGTGGAGAAGCCGGTCGATGGCCTGCCAGCCTGCGATCACGGCCGACAGCGTGATCATGGCGATGATGAACACTCCGGCGAGGTCCTCGGCCCGGCGGTAGCCGTAGGTGTCGCGGCGGTTCGGCGGGCGGCGGCCGAGCCGGAAGGCGATGAAGAGCGGGATGGCGGTGAGGGCGTCGGAGAAGTTGTGGATGGTGTCGGCGAGCTGGGATGCTCGTGACCGTGGTCATCGGGGTGCGGGTGGTCATCGTCGTGGGCGGGCTGGTCGCTCGAGTGCGGGTGGTTGTGGCCAGCGTGGTCGTGGGTGGTCATGCGCTTCGCTCGGTGGGGTGGTGGTGGGTCCCACCGACGACGAGGTGGTCGGCCTGGTGGAGGGCTTCGGCGGCTAGCCGTTCGATGTGCTCGTTCTGGGCGGCGTAGAAGATGTTGTTCCCGTCCCGGCGGGTGCGCACGAGGCCGGCGAGCCGGAGCTTGGCGAGGTGCTGGGAGACGGCGGCGGCCCGGACGCCGACGTGATCGGCCAGGTCGTTCACGGAGTGCTCGCCGTGCAGCAGCGCCCAGACCACGCGAAGGCGGGTTGGGTCGGCCAACAGTTTCAGGGTGTTCGCGGCGGCCGTGAACTCCTCATCGGAGGGCTCCCTGCCTGTCTGCGTTGTCACGCAGGCAGTTTGCCAGTGTCAGGGAGCGAGCGCCACTGGGCGACCGCCGGTGGTCCCCGATCGGCTGATGACGAGGGCAGCGAGGGCGGTGGTGATGGGCACGGATGCGACGAGGCCGATGGATCCCACGAGGGTGCGGACGATCTCGACCGCGATGACTTCGCCGTTGGCGACGTCGGTGAGCCCGATGGCCGCTTGGCGGTACAGCAGTAGCAGTGGGAGGGCGGCGCCGGCGTAGGCCAAGACGAGGGTGTTGACCGTCGAGGCGATGTGATCGCGCCCGATGCGGATGGCAGCGGTGTAGAGACCTCGCATCCCATAGTCGGGGTTGGCTTGGTGGAGTTCCCACACGGCGGAGACCTGGGTCACGGTCACGTCATCGAGGACGCCCAGCGAGCCGATGATGATGCCCGCCAGCAGCAGCCCGCGGACGTCGATCCCTCCGGATGCGACTTGGAAGACGATGGCGTCCTCGGTGGCGAGGCCGGAGAGCCTCGTCGCCGCGACGAACGCCGCGCCGAGTACGCCGATGAGTCCGAGGCTGGCAAACGTGCCGAGGAGGGCAACTGTGGTGCGCTCGTTGATGCCGTGGGTGAGGTACAGGGCAGCCAAGGCGATGATCGCCGACCCCACCAGCGCCACGGCGGTCGGTGACCGGCCGATCAGGATGGCCGGGAGCATGAACGCCATGAGCAGCACGCCGGTGACCGCGAGTGCACCCAGCGCGCGGAAGCCCTGGACCCGCCCGAGCGCGAGGACCGCGAAGACGAACAAGGCTGCGAGGACCAGGAGCGGTTGCTTCCGCTGGACGTCGAGGAAGAAGTACTGGTTCCCGACCGGGGCATCGGGGTTGTAGCCGAGCACCAGGCCCTGGCCCGCGTCGAAGTCGGGGCTCAGGGTGCTGACGGGCATCTCGAGATAGCTCTGTTCGCCTGCGGTCACCCCGCTGTCGACGGTGAACGAGACGATCTTGCACGGGATGCCGTCAGCCTCGACGGTCCCCTGGCAGGGGTCGGTGGTGATGGCGTCGACGGTGGCATCCAGGCGGTCGCTGAACGCGACTGCCTCATCGAGGGGCGGCGGGTCCTCCCGGGGCCAGAGCACCGCGAGCCCGATCAACGCGAACGACGCGGCGATCACCACCGCAACGGTCAGGGCACGGCGGATCGTCGGAGACGTGATCGCCTCGTCGTCTCCACCGTGGCTGTGGGCGTGCGCCATCCGGAGAGTCTGGCCCTGGCCCTTCCCCGTCTGGTTGATGCCCGCATGGCACCACACCGGGAGAGCCCGCGACACTCACGGCATGGCCCATACCCACCGACATGACCACGGCTCCGACGAGGTGTCGATGACCTCTGAGCGGTCCCAACGGCTACTTCTGGCCGTGGTCGGCGCGTTCGCGTTGGCAGCGCTGGTCGGCATGGCGCTGCTGTGGCCCGACGGTGACCGCCCGGTGCTGGCCGAGCAGCTGGGGTTGGCCGGCGAGCTGGTCGACGCCACCGTCACCGACACAGAGGTCGTCCCCTGCCGGGGCACCGTCGAGGCAGACGGGAACCTCTGCAACGAGACGAGCTTCGAGGTCACGAGCGGGTCGACCAAAGGCGAAGAGAGCTCGTTCCAGGTCGCCATCATCGAGACCTCGGTCGAGCTCGAGACCGGCGACGACATCGTCCTGAACTACCAGAAGGACATCGAGCCGCCGTTCCAGTATTTCTTCAAGGACTTCCAACGACGCTCACCAATGGTGTGGCTGGCGGTGACGTTCGTCGTGGCGGTGCTGGCCCTGGGCCGGTTCCAGGGGCTGCGAGCCCTCGCGGGGTTGGTGGTGACCGGCGTGATGGTGATCGGGTTCATGTTCCCCGCCATCCTCGACGGCAGCGACCCCACCGCAGTCGCGCTCGTGGCGGCCGTGGCGATAGGCATCGCCGCCCTTTATCTGACCCACGGCGTGACGGAGCGCACCACGGTCGCGCTCCTTGGCACCTTCGCCGCGCTCGCTCTGACGGCGGTGCTCGCGGCGGTCTTCGCGTCGCTGGCCCACTTCACCGGGTTCAACACCCAAGACGCGTTCTACCTGCAGATCGCCTCGGCCAAGGTTGACGTGCCCGGCTTGGTGCTGGCAGGGATCATCATCGGCAGCCTCGGAGTGCTCGATGACGTCACCGTGACGCAGGTATCGGCGGTGTGGCAGCTCCACCAGGCTAATCCGTCCTTCGGCGCCCGGCGGCTCTACGGCGCGGCGCTGGAGATCGGTCGCGACCACATCGCCTCGGCCGTCAACACGCTGGTGCTCGCCTATGCCGGCGCGTCGTTGCCGCTGCTGCTGCTGTTCACCCAGGCCGGGCGGCGGCTCACCGACGTGGCAGTCAGCGAGGTCGTGGCCATCGAGATCCTCCGCACGTTGGTCGGTTCGATCGGACTGGTGGCGGCGGTCCCCATCACGACCGCGCTCGCCGCTTGGGTCGTGACCCGCCGCAGCGAAACAGCCCAGGCTCCGGTCGCCGCCCTCGCCACTGGCCACGCTCCCGACCCGGCTAGCGATCGGGCGCCGCTCAGCGAGGAGGATGCTTGGCGCGAGTTCGGACCCGAGCCTGAGGAGCGGTGGTGATGGGTCAGCTACGCGGCGGCGGGATCGGCGTCACGTCGGCGGGAAGCTCATGGCGTTCCACCAGCGCGATCATTTCTTGCACCTCGACGCGCTGGTTGCGCGCCATGCGCATGGCGAGGTCACGGAGCGCGGGGCTGGAGGCTCGTCGAGCGGCGTCGTCGGCCATGTGGACGCCACCTGCGTGGTGGGCGGCCATCAGCTCGACGAAAAGGACATCGGCCTCGACGCCCTGAGCTGAGCGCAGCGCGTCCAACTGCCCTGCCGTGGCCATGCCGGGCATGGCCGCCACGGTGCTTGGCATGCCCATCCAAGCCATGACGACATCGGGACGATCGATCGGGTCCTGCCCCATCGTTCGGAGCTGTTGCTCCATCCGGCCGATCTCGTAGGACTGGCCGATCAGGATCTCTCGGGCGACGGCGCGCACGGCCGGGGTCTCGCCATTGTCGAGCACGATGAGCGACATCTCGAGCGCCTGACGGTGGTGACTGCTCATGTCCTGCAGGAACCCGACTGCGACGGGGTCGGTGCCTCCGTCCCGGGGCGTGGCTACGGCGTAGCCGACCGCGAACCCGAGCCAAGCGAAGACGGCCACGAGCGCGACCGCGCGCCCCCACGAGAGCGTCCGCGCGTCTCGTGCGACGGGTCCTCCGCACTCCGCGTCGCTGGCTGACGCCGGCGTGTCTAGAGGGTTCTGCACGGGCGGGATCATGGCTCGCGCCCTTCACACGGAGCGATCGGGCCGCCAAGGGCACCCACGGCCTGGCGCACGGTCGGTTCGAGCCGGGCCAGCTCGGGAGCCACCCGAGACGGGTCGGACGCAATGACCCGTTCGACGCGCTGCTCGGCCTCGACCAGCTCGGCGGCCCCCGATTGATCTCTGACCTGCGTGGCCGCTGCCAGGTCGTGGAGCGGGTCGTGAACGAGCTCGCCAAACATCGCACTGGCCTCCACAGGTTCGGTTGCACTTCTAGCCAGCACCGTGCACAAGTCGCGATGGACGACGGTCAATGCGGCAGGTGGACCTTCCGCGTCCCGATCGGGAGCGGTGACGACGACGCCCAGGATCGCCAGGACCGCGACCCCACCGAGCAGCACTCGTCGGTGATGACGGAGGGTCAAACGGTCCTCGGCTCCACGCGAAACTGACGCCGCAGCAGCTCCAAGTGGCTCGCGCGCTGGGCCGGTGAACGCGGGAACCGCTCGGGTGTGAACGACTGCAAACGCCAGGAGCGCTCCCCCCAGTCCGAGGGAGGCAGCGATGGCGACCCGGGCCAGGTGGGGAGGGACGGCGGTCGGTAGCTGGGATGCACCGAGCCACGACAGGTCCGCCAAGCCGAACAGCCACGCCAAGCCGGTGGCGGCGCCTCCCACGAGCATCACGCCGTCCCGAGGCGAGCGGCGGTAGGCCACGAGCCCACCGATGAGCAACGTCCAAGCGGCAACGGGGACGGCAAGCTGACTCGCCTTCGCCACCGATGACTCCACGCCCTCGGCCCAGACGCCGGCTGCCTCAACAACCGAACTGACGAGGAGCACGGACGCGGACGCCACAAGTGTCGGCCACGGCCGTCGCCGTGCTGCCGCGAACGTGACCGCACCCACTGCGAGGCTTCCGGCCAGCCAGGGCCACCGGCTGGGTCCCGGCACCCACGTGAGGTCGCCGATGATGCTGATCCTCCGGCCGTCGAGCTCCAAGGGGATGACCCAGTCAGGCATCACGACCTGCGTGCGGTCGCGGTCCGCCGCCACAGCAGGTGGATCGTCGTCCCCCATCCAATGGGCTCGGTGGTCATGCCAACGCGCCACCTGGCTGCCGTTGACCTTGCGCCACTCCGGAGCGGCATCGGGATCCGCCGACGTCGGGATCTCGGTGCGGCCCCGGCGGTCGGCGTTGAGGTAGGTGGCCGGCGAGCGCACGTTCTCGTACACCCCCCGCGGACCGACGCGAAGGTAGGGCTCACCCTGGTAGCCGAGCACGACGGCCTCTTCGGCGGTGTCGTTGCGGAGCTCGATACGGGCGCCGCTGTTGAATGGCATCACGAATCGGCACAGGTAACCGCCTCCGGCGATCGTGATGGGGGTCGAGTGGAGCGCCCGCGGCTTGCCGAACGAGGCGCCGAAGAAGTCACCGAGCGGCGCCTCGACGCTGGGATCCTCCTCACCGTCCCAGAACATCCGTAGGACGATCCCCTTCAGCGCCTCGCGTTCGCCAGGCGGCAGCGCGAACCAGATGCGCACGACGCGTCCCGCCCCGTCGAGCCTTGCGACCACGAACGTCCCTCCCGCCTCGATCCGCACCGCCTTCCGAACGCCGCGGAAGGGGCCGCCATCGTCTGCGCCCACCACGAGGCTCGTGAGCTGCCGATACCGCGCCCTCACGCGACCCTTGTCCTACGTCCACGCCCGCACGGCCAAGCGGGCGTCAAGTGCGGAGGTCGGGCTCGCAGGAAACCTGGAGCTGAGAGAATAGCTCGGATGAACGCAGTTTTCGCCCGGCAAGCCGCTCGCGCGGCGCGGGCGGTGTCGACAGAACCTGTAGATCCACGACAACTCGCTACCGGTCGCGCCGGTCGAG
>JACOTK010000065.1 GCA_016178435.1 Actinomycetota bacterium | reverse complement strand
GTGTCGGATCGGGTCGGATCGGGTCGGATCGGGTCGGATTCGGGCCGGGGGCAACAGGTGCTGCGACGAGGTGAGCATCGGCGATCACGGATTGGCGGGTAGGCGGGACATGCTTCGAGGACCAATGGAAGTGCCGTGCGAACGATGGAAGCGTTCCACGCGAGCGGGTCGGTGTGCCGGCGCACTCGCTCTTGGCCTTGCCGGGCTGTACGCCGCACCGGTGGTCAAGGCGGCGAGCTCGGCCCCGGCAGCGAGCCAACAGATCGCCATTCCCTCCTACATCCACCCCGGGGCAGACCCTGCGGCGTGGGATCGGCTCATCGGCTCGGAGCCCGGGAAGGTCGGCATTGCGGTTGCCAACGTGATGAACGGTCCGGACAACGAGCGCAAGGACGAGTGGGCCTCGGTGATGAAACGAGCGCATGACGCGGACATCAAGGTGCTCGGCTACGTGGACACGGGTTACTTCGGCGGCACCGGGATGCACACGAGGCTTGGCTCAACTCGACCCGAGGACTGGCTGAGCCAGGCCCAGCAGGACGTCAACAGCTGGTACGAGCTCTACGGCGACGAGTTGGGGGGCATCTTCTTCGATGACGGTCAGAACGCCTGTGGACCCGAGGATGGCTCGAACCGGTGGGCAGAGCTGCAGGCCGAGCTGAACGAGTTCCAGAAACGGCGCCATCCCGATTCGTTGACCGTCCTGAACCCCGGAACGGTGGTCAGGCCGAGCTGAACGAGTTCCAGAAACGGCGCCATCCCGATTCGTTGACCGTCCTGAACCCCGGAACGGTGGTGCCGCAGTGCTTCGAGAACACCGCCGACGTCCTGCTCACCTTCGAGAGCCCCTACGACGCCTACGTCGGGACGAATCCCAATCAGGCGCTCAACTACCGAGAGCTCGGCTGGACGCCGGCGGACCCGAGCAAGATCTGGCATCTGGTCTACGGCGCGAACCGCGAGCAGATGCTCCATGCCATCGATCTCAGTAGGGAGCGCGGGGCGGGCTACGTGTACGTCACCGACGACGTCCCCGCGAACCCCTGGGATTCGGTTCCCGATGCCGGGTACTGGAGCGACGAGCAGGCCGCGATCTCGGGCGGCTTCGTGGCGCCCGAACCCTACCCGCCCCTTCCGTTCCTGAACGCGAGTCCTCCCACGGCGCCCAGTGCCTTGACGGCAACCTCCACCGACTACACGAGCACGACCTTGAGCTGGGAGCCGTCGAGCGACACCGACCCGGGTGATGCCGTCTCGGGCTATGAGATCCTCTCCGGCGCCCGATCCCTCCTGACCATGCCGGCGGACATCTCCTCGGTTCGGGTGGGGGGGCTGATCCCCGGTTACGACTACACGTTCACCCTGAGGGCCACCGACCTGTCGGGGAATCGCTCGCTTCCGAGCGCCGACGTGTTGGTGACCACACCGACGTTGACCGAGGCGATCGCATCCCCCGAGATCAGCGAGACCGAGACCACGGTCACCTATGGCGCAGAATTCTTCATGCCCTTCTCGTTCCGCCGGGTCTTCATCGTCACCGACAGCGGCCAACCGTGCTGGTGGACGGGCACGGTTCCACAGCAGTGCGCGGAGTACCTGATCGAGAACGGCTCCCTGCTGCACTACAGCGGTGGCGCCGAGGGCTCCGGCTGGACCTGGACCAAGGTTCGGGAACTTCCCGGATCCTACGACGGGGCGTATCGCTACAGTTGGACGTTGGACAAGGCCGATCTCTCCTCGCCGGGGGTCCAGACCGTCTTCAATGGCGAGGGCTATGGCCCGCTGAGCTACCTGGGCGTCCCGACGGCGGTGTCCGGGCCCGATGCAGAGCCCACCCCGGCGTCATGGTTCACCGAGCTCCTGCGGTACCTTCGTCAGGTCACGCCTGCCACGACCCTGAATTGAGCTCGGTCACCTGGGTTGGACCACCGGCGCTGAGGCCACACCCATTGCCTCGAGTGCCGCGGCGACCCGAAGGACGTTCTTCTCGGCGTAGGGCGCGCCGATGACCTGAACCCCCAACGGCATGGGTTCCGACCCTGCAACGGGCACCGAGACCACGGGGAGGCCGACGAACGACAAGGGCTGGGTGAACAGGCCCATGTTGGGGGCCACGACCACGTCCCGGCCGTCGACCTCGATGCTTCGTTGGCCGATCGGCGTGGCGGCGAAGGGGGTTGTCGGCGCCAGGATGACGTCGACGGACTTGAACAGGGCGGCAACCTCTCGGCGGTACCAGGCACGGAAGCGCTGCGCCCGCAGATAGTGGGCCCCCGGCACCAGGGCGCCTGCCAGGAAGCGGTCCCGGGTCATCGGGTCGAAGTCGTCAGGGCGGGTCATCAGGTCGGACAGATGGAGGCTAGCGCCCTCCGTTGCAGTGATGACCATCGCCGCAGCGCGGGCTCGTTCGGCCTCGGGGATCGTCACCCGTCGGCTCACCGACAGGGCACTGACGACCTTGTCGAGGGCATCGAGCACGATCCGGTGGCACCCACGGGTGAAGTAGTCGTCCGCAACGGCGATGCGAAGGCCGGCGATGCCCTGATCGATGTGGGCAAGGGTGTGCTCGACGGGGCGGCTCAGGCTCACCGGGTCTGCGCTGTCAAAGCCGTGGAGCACGTCGAAACCCAGTGCGAGATCGTGGACGGAGCGTGCGAGGGGGCCGACGTGATCGAGGCTGGGGGCAAAGAGGGTGGCGCCACGGCGGGAGATGCGCCCGAAGGTGGGCTTGAAGCCGAACGTGCCGCACAGTGCCGCGGGAACGCGCACCGAGCCGTTGGTGTCGGTGCCCAGCGTCAGGGGCACCAGGCCCGCAGCGACCGCAGCGCCCGACCCGCCGGAGGATCCACCGGCGACCCGGGCGAGATCGTGTGGGTTGCGACAGGGGCCGACATGGCTGTTCTCGTTGGTGAAGCCGTAGGCGTACTCGTCCATGTTGAGCGCGCCCACGACCAGAGCCCCTGCCCGCGTCAGGGAGGCGACCGCGGCGGCATCGGCTGTTGCCGGGGCCGACTCGGCGTCGATGGCAGAGCCCGAGAGCGTCACCACGTCACGGATGTCGAAGAGGTTCTTCACCGCCACCGGCACGCCGGCCAAGGGACCGGGGTCCTCCCCGTCGGCAACAACACGGTCGACCCGCTCGGCCTCGGCTCTCGCCCGGCCCTCGGTGACGGTCGTGAAGCTGTTGATCGCCGGGTCCCGCTCGGCGATGCGGGCGAGGGTGGCGTCGAGCACCTCGGTTGCCTTGAGCTCACCGGAGCGCACGGCGGCGGCAGTCGCCATGGCGTCGAGGTTTGCGAGTCCGTCGGCGGCGCTCATGGTCGAAACACCGGGGCCGGCTCGATGTCATCGGGAAGCGGAAAGGACATCACCAGCTCGGCCCGGTCGCGCAGGATGCGAAAGTGCGCCGCGACACCGCTGAGATGCTCCGCTCGGATGGGAAGGCCCACGAGTGCCGCAGCCTGCAACGCCTCCTGTTCGTGCACCTCGCCTTCCTGATCCTGGTGATCAGCCATGTCACGCTCCTTCGGATGCCGGTCAATGTTGAACACGGGCAGGTTAGATGGCCCGTGTGTCGCGATTGTTTCGTCGGCTTCGGGTGGGCAGACATCCCGTCGTGGAGGCCGTCGGCCCCTGCGTGTCGCCCGAGGTTGCTAGGTCTCGCCGAGGTTGCGACGGATCACGTTGAGGGCGCTCCCAGCCTTGAACCACTCGATCTGATCGGGGGAGAGGGTCTGGGCTGCGGTGAAGTCGAGGGTCGTGCCGTGGGGCTTGTGGATGCGGCACCGGACGGGCACGTCGGGCGCCAGCGTGGCCAGTCCGAGCACCGAGATGCGATCGTCCTCGCCGATCAGGTCGTAGGTGGTGGGGTCGGTGAAGGTGAGGGCGAGCATGCCCTGCTTT
>JACOTK010000091.1 GCA_016178435.1 Actinomycetota bacterium | reverse complement strand
TGGTTCTCACGGTGGCCTTCTTCGCCTTCACCACCACCAACACGCCCTCAAGCATCAACGGGACCACGGTCACCTCCAGCAGCAGCCAGGAGGGCAGCGGTCAGAACTGAGCCGGTGGGCCTCCGTGCGGTGGTCCGTCAAGGTCGCTGCCGGGCCGCTCCTCTGCACGACCATGGGCCAACCGACCGTGTTACCCCAATCGGTGATGAAGGCGGCGGGGATCCGACACCTTTCCTTCGCCGGAAGCCGGAAGCACGCTGAGTGCTAGTAGCGGTACTGTTCCGCCTTGAAGGGGCCCTCGAGCGGAACGTCCAGGTAGTCGGCCTGGTCCTCGGTGAGCTGGGTCAGACGAACGCCGAGGTGACCGAGGTGCAGCCGCGCGACCTGCTCATCCAGTCGCTTGGGCAGCACGTACACCTTGTTCTCATAGGCCTTGGCGTTGGTGAACAGCTCGATCTGGGCAAGCACCTGGTTCGTGAAGCTGCAGGACATCACGAAGCTGGGGTGGCCGGTGGCACAACCCAGGTTGAGCAATCGACCCTCGGCGAGCACGATCACCGTGTGGCCGTCGGCGAAACGCCACTCGTCGACCTGGGGCTTGACGGTGGTGCGCGTCACGCCGGGCATGCGAGCCAGGCCCGCCATGTCGATCTCGTTGTCGAAGTGGCCGATGTTGCCCACGATCGCCTGATGCTTCATCCGGACCATGTCCTCGGCGGTGATGATGTCACGGTTGCCGGTCGCGGTGACGAAGATGTCGGCGGTCTCGACGACATCGTCGAGCGTGAGGACCTGATAGCCCTCCATCGCTGCCTGAAGCGCACAGATGGGATCGACCTCGGTGACGATCACGCGGGCGCCCTGGCCACGCAGCGACTGGGCACAACCCTTGCCCACGTCACCGTAACCGCAGACAACGGCGACCTTGCCGGCGACCATGACATCGGTGGCCCGGAAGATGCCGTCGATCAACGAATGACGGCATCCGTAGAGGTTGTCGAACTTCGACTTGGTCACCGAGTCGTTGACGTTGATGGCCGGAAACAGCAGCGTGCCGGCCTGCTCGCGCTGGTACAGACGATGCACCCCCGTGGTCGTTTCCTCGGAAACACCCTGAATGCCGCCGGCGATCCCGGTCCAAAGGGTCGTGGCCTCGTTGAAGGTCTTCTGAAGGAGTTGGCGGATCACACCCTCTTCCTCGGAGGTTCCCCCCGTGGGGTCCGGAGCCGCCCCTTCGCGCTCGCATTCCGAGCCCCAGTGGACGACCAGGGTGGCGTCACCACCGTCGTCGAGCAACATGTTCGGTCCCGAACCATCCGGCCAACGCAACACCTGTTCGGTGCACCACCAGTACTCCTCGAGCGTCTCGCCCTTCCAGGCGAAGACCGGCACACCCGACGGCGCCTCGGGCGTGCCGTCGGGCCCGACGACGATGGCGGCCGCGGCATGATCCTGGGTCGAGAAGATGTTGCACGATGCCCATCGGAGCTCGGCGCCCAGCGCAACCAGGGTCTCGATCAGCACGGCGGTCTGCACCGTCATGTGGAGCGAGCCGGTGATGCGAGCGCCGGCCAGAGGCTGAGACGCTGCATACTGGCGACGAAGCGCCATGAGCCCCGGCATCTCATGCTCGGCCAGGGAGATCTCCTTGCGGCCGAAGCTTGCGAGTGAAAGATCGGCGACCTTGAAGTCGCCCTGGGCCAGGGTTGTCATGGTGGGACTGCTCCGCTCGAGAGGGATGACGAGACGACGATCCTACCGGGCGACCGCCGCCTTGACGTGATCGAGGATGGGCACCGGCCCCGGGTCGAGACCCTCCTGGGTCGCCAGCTCGAGTGACACGAAATCGCCGAGCAGGACCAGGTCGAGCAGCTGGGCCAATGGGCCCCGTCCCTCGGCCCGAACCTCGACGATGCTCGCCACCACCTCGTCGAGCACCTCGTCGACGACACCGGCCCGACGCCTGACCTGCGGGTGCTCGAAATCGTGACGCAGCTCCACGAGGGTGAGGATCTGGCGGGTGAGATCGCCTTGTTGGCCCCAACCGGCCAGCTCGTTGTGACACAGCTCGGGGTAGGTGTTCCAAAAGGCGGGGGACTTTGCGTTCTCGTTGACCTGGTTCTTCCAGCGCGCTGCCGCTGTGGCGCCCAGGGGGCCGCCCCCGTAGATCAGGGGGATGGTGCGGCCGATCCGCCGGGCCAGGCCCCGCGCCGGGCAGTCGGAGGCGCCGAACGAATCACGTCGACGACGGAGTTGGTCCACGGCCTCGGCGATCCAGCTCCGCGCTCCCGGGAGCAGACCGATGTCCTCGAGCACCACGAGCGGTGGAATGGCCACGGCCCCGATGCCCGCCCTCGGCTGGGGGATGGTCTCGGGCACGGGAACGACCGGGGCGTTCCGATCGCGGGCCAACTCGGCCAACCGTCCGCCCTGGGTCACCGCCACCATCGAGGCGCCCGCTTCGCTCGCTGCCGTCGCGGCCTCGATGGTCTCCTCGGTGTTGCCCGAGAAGGACACCGCGAACACCAAGGTCGAGGGACCCACGAATGCCGGAGGCGCATATCCCTTCACCACCGTCACCGGAACCGGGAGGAGCGGGCCGGCAATCGCCTGCAGGAGATCGCCTGCGACCCCGCTGCCGCCCATGCCGAGCACGACCACCGACGTGATGGCGTCCGCCGAGGGGAGCCCGACGAGACCTGTGGTCGACCCGACCGCGGCTGCAACCTGTTCGGGCAGACCGTTGGCCGCCGCAAACATGCCCTGGCTGTCCAGCCGAGCCCCGGAGCTCGCGGTGTGACCCGTCGTGCTCACGACCTACGCCTCGAACGTCGGAGCGATGCCCTCGGACTCGATGAGCGCCATGATCCTCGTATGCTCGACCTCATCGACGGTCACGGCCTCGTCGATGAGCATCACCGGAATGTTCTCCCGCACCTCGTAACGCCGCTTCAGCCGCGGGTTGTAGAGGCTTGCCTCGCTCTCGATGTAGTACAGGGGACCCTTGTCCTCGGGACAGGCCAGAATCTCCAACAACGCCGGGTCAAGAGCCACGGGTCATCCTTTCTCGATGAGTGTTCGCAGTGCCGTCACCCGGTCGTCCAACTCCTCGGGGTTCGACGCCTCGACATTGAGGCGCAACAACGGCTCGGTGTTCGATGCCCGTAGGTTGCACCACCATGACCCGGCATCAATGGTCAGGCCGTCGAGACGATCCTGGGGAAGCTCGGCAAAGGCCGCCGCGACGTTGTCGATCACGGCCGAAGGGTCGTGCACCTTCGTGTTGATCTCCCCGGAGGCGACATAGCGATCCAGCGGTGCAAGCAGGGCGGAAAGTGGTTTGTGCTCGACCGACAGCTGTTCGAGCACGATGAGCGCGGCGATCAACCCGGAGTCTGCCCGGTAGTTGTCGCGGAAGTAGTAGTGACCCGAATGCTCGCCGCCGAAGATGGCGCCCGTCTCGGCCATCACCTGCTTGATGAAGCTGTGGCCGACCCTCGTCCGAACCGGCTTGCCGCCGCCCTCCCGGATCACCTCGGGCACCGCCTTCGAGCAGATCAGGTTGTGCAGAACGGTCGCTCCCGGATGCTTCGCCAACAGACCCTTGGCAACCAGGGCCGTCGTCAGGGAACCCGACACGATGTTGGCCTGCTCGTCGATGAGGAAGACCCGGTCGGCGTCCCCGTCGAAGGCCAGACCGATGTCGGCGCCGACCTCCAACACCCTCGCCCGCAGGTCGGCCACATTCTCCGGCTGAATCGGATCTGCCGGATGGTTGGGGAAGGTGCCGTCGAGCTCGGCGTAGAGGTATTCGACGTCGAATCCCAGGGGCCCGAACACCGCGGGAGCCACCAGACCTCCCATGCCGTTGGCAGTGTCGGCGACGATCTTGAGGGGAGCCAGCAACGACGTGTCCACGAACGACCGAACATGGTCGGCGAAGGCGTCCAGCAGATCGGCGCTGCTGAGGGAGCCCGACACCGGCGCCGGCGCAAGACCCCCCGACGCCCACTGCTTGATCACGCCCAGCCCTGTCTCCTCGCCCACCGGCGTCGCCCCGGCAAGACACATCTTGATGCCGTTGTAGCCGGCGGGATTGTGGGAGGCCGTGAAGATCGCTCCGGGCACACCGAGGTGCCCGGACGCGAAGTACAGGAGATCGGTCGAGGCCAGTCCGAGCTCGACGACATCGACGCCCTGCTCCATCGCCCCCTCGGCAAATGCCGCGCTGAGCTCGATGCCCGAGGGTCGCATGTCCCGCGCGAGCACCATTCGCACAGGCCCACCGTTGCCCGTCGAAGCCTCGGCATCGGCGGCGAATCTGCCAAAGGCGGCGCCGATGCGCCGACAGACGTCGGCGTCGAGTTGATCAGGCACCGTTCCCCGAATGTCATATGCCTTGAACACCGCATCAAGAGAAGCCATCGTTCGACAGCCTAGTTGGCATGCGGGCACCGGCCATCCCCCATGCCGGGCGTCCCCCATGCGCGTCTCGGCGGGTGGGGCAATGCCATGATGGACCCGATGGCCACGACGCCCGCTGTATCCCTCTCGGTTGTCATGCCCGCGCACAACGAGGAGGGCTATCTCGAAGGCTCGGCTCGTGAGGTGGTCGCCGAGCTCGACGCGCGACGGTCCGGCGGCTCGCTCACGACGGTGCAGGTCATCGTCGTGGAGAACGGCTCGACGGATCACACCACGGCGATCGGGCGTCGTCTCGAGGCCGAGCTCGACATGCTTACGATGATCTCGTTGGATCAGGCAAACTACGGAGCCGCGCTGCGAGCGGGCTTCCTGCAGGCCACCGGCGACATCGTGGTCAACTTCGACGTCGACTATTACGACTTCGCCTTTCTCGATCGGGCGATCGCCCTCATCGCCGACCCCGATGCGGGCGCGGACATCGTGGTGGGCTCCAAACGCGGCGAGGGCGCCGAGGACACTCGAGCATGGCACCGCAGACTCGTCACGGCCACGTTCTCGACCGTTCTTCGCCTCGGCTTCGGTCTGCATGTCTCCGACACCCATGGGATGAAGGCCATGGCCCGGGCATCCGTGCTTCCCCTGGTGCACCAATGCCGACAGGGCACGGACCTGTTCGACACCGAATTGGTCCTCCGAGCCGAACGCGGAGGTCGTCGTGTCATCGAGACTCCGGTTCGTGTCGAGGAGAAGCGTCCCTCCCGGTCACCGATCGCCGGACGGGTCGCTCGTACCCTCTGGGGCCTGGCGAAGCTGCGGATCAGCATCGGTCGTCCCTGACACCACGACCGGCTCGGGCAGTTCATCGGTCGGCACTTCCCCCGGCAGTTGGTCGGTCGGCGCTTCATCGGGATCGGACAGCGGGTGATCCCCCGGGTCATCGTCGAAATCCCGGTCATCGATCGGGTCGACGCGGAACGGTCGCCGGGCGAGCACCACCAGCCCGACGACCCCGATCAGGGTGACGAAGCGAGCGAACCAGTCCACTCCCGTGAGGCCGTAGGACAACACCACGTGTTTCGATGTCGGAACGACCACCATGAGATTCGGCGTCACCCGCCACGGACCCTTTGCCCCGGACGCCTTCCAATTGGGAAAGTACGAGGCCTTGACGAGGACGGGAGTTCCCGGCCGATCCACGTCGAACGCAATGCGGTCGGTGTCCACCTCGATATGGGTGACCTCGGCCTTGCGCACCCTGTCGATCTCGGGCGCCCTCCCCGGCTTCACCCTCGGCCACGTCGCCGGACCGTTGCTCACCAGAGGCACCTTCCATGCGTCGGGATCCAGATACCAGGCGACGGACGGATCCAACCACTCCTCACCTGCGCCATCCACCCCCGTCATGACCGCAGGCTCGACACCCAGGGCCTCGACAAGCTCGGCATTCTGGACCTCGTAGACATGCCATGCACCGGTGGTGGCCACCGAGGTCAGCTCGCTGTTCCGGTCGGCAGCCGCAATCGCCTGGGGCGAGAAGGCCATGTAGTACCTCACGCCCAGCATCTGAAGGTGATCGACACCCTTGTCGACGTCAAGGGTCCCGTAGGGGAGGCCACGCTGGGGATTGGACGGGCTCTTCGAGAGCTCTGCCGCGTTGAGGAAGTGATAAGGCGTCGTCGATGCCGACTCGAAGTACAGGCCCTCCATCGAACCGATGCAGCCGTCCGTCCAGTAGGGCAGCAGCATGAGCGCCATCGGGGTACCGAAGCGGTTGAGGTCGGCGTCGTACTCCCACATCGCCCGGCCACAGCCCTTGTGCTCGCCGACCCATTTCATCGTGCCCACGACATCTCGATACTCCGGAAACGCCTCCTTGCGCTCGTAGCCCGAATAGTTCCACTTGGCCCAACCTCGCACGTAGCTCTGATCCCGCGTGCGCAGACCCAGCCAGGAGTAGGACGTTCCGTCCTTGGAGACCTTGCCGCCGGGCAGGATGCGCAACGGCAACGAGACGACCACCAGGGCAATGACAGACGCAAGAGCGGGCGCAGCGAGAAGTACCCCCCGGTTGGGTCGACTCGGACGGTCCGAGAGAAGCACCGCGACCGATTGCGCCGCCTCGGAGACGGCGAGCGCTGCGAGCAGGTACAGGTTCAGGTACCAGAACGGCAGCAATCGGGGATTCCACAACCGACCCTCGGGAACCAACACGAAGGCCAGCCCAAACACCAGCGCACTCAATGCCAGGTACATCCCGAAACGATGCCGATAGGCGACGGCGATGCCGGCGCCCACCAGCGCCAGCACGAACACGACAGTGACGTCGCCGGTGACCGCAGGGTCGGGCTTTCCTCCGAACCAGTCCGTCAATGTCGAACCGATGCGACCCGGAAAGAGACCTTGCAGGTAGTGCGTCGATTTCTCGTACGCCATGTTGGTCATGTAGCCACGCTGAGCCAGAAACGGAAGGGCCCAGAACCCGGTCACGGCGCTTCCAACCAACCCCGTCGTCACCAGGTACCGGAAGGACCGGCGGGAGCCGTAGACCACCATGACGACCATCGTCGATCCGAGCGCGAAAACGGCGGGAATGACGTGGCAGAGCACCACGATGGCGAACAACCCTGCAGCGAGTGCCCGATGCCTACCCGTGTGAACGCCGCGAATGATCACCCCGAGGTAGACCAGCGCAAAGGCCAACGAGATGGTGAAGGAGAACTCCCCCGCCATGGTCGAGGCGATGTTGCCGCCGTAGATCGTGAACGACCGATCGAAGAGGAAGAGGGTGGCCGCAATCGACATCAACGGAGGACCGGGGAACGGCAGACGAACCAGACGCCCGAACAGATAGGCGGCAAGCGGCAGCGCCACCAGCCCCGACATGGTGATCAGCTTGAACGCCACGCCATAGGGAAGGAGGACATCGAGGGCGACGATCGCCAACGCGGGGAGCACCATGTAGAACTGATAGGCCGGAAAGCCTGCGTACCAGTCGGGCGTCCAGCCACTCAGACGGCCGTGAGGAATGAGGTGGTCCCGCAGAAATGCCGGCCCCCAGACGTGTGCGCCCATGTCGCCGCCCGCAGGGGTGGTGTTGGCCAACACCAACTCCGGGTGGAGGGTCAACACGACGAACAGCATCGACCCCGCAACAACCAACGCGCTGACCGCTCCCTCCCGGGACGGAACGATCCTGCGGGGAAGTCGAGCCAACAAGCCCGGCTCAGGCAATGGCGATGCCTCGACGGGGTCCGGTGCCGGGCTCTCGGGGTCGCTCGGCGATGGGTGCGAAGTGGAGGTTTCCATGTCGTCGCTCATGTTGGCACGATTCGGCAGCGCTTCGCGCCAGGCCTTCGAGCCGCATCAGGTGGACGTGACAGCCTTCGGCCGAAAGCGACCTGCGTCGCGATGGCCGCGCCGCTGCGACGGAGGCGGGTTGTCCTTCATCACCCTCAGCACCTGACCGAGGGGCAAGGTCTCGTCCCCCTCCTGCCACCAACGGGTGTCACACGCCGAGCAGGAACGCATGACCACCTTTGCGTCTCCCAGCTTGAGTGGGATCGCCACCAGAGTGTGCGCACATCTTGGACAGATTTCTTCGAGTTCAGCGGAAGCCACGACTTACTCCTTCGGCTTCGCCGTCCCCGTCTTGAGGGCCTCCGCCATGATTTGACCCCGATCCGACTCCGGACGGTCGCGCCTCAGAGCAGGCTGATCACCGCAGTCAGGTTGAACGCGACATGGAACCAGATCGCGGGCCCCAGTCGACCGAATCGCACGGTCAGCAGGGCTGCCAGGAGACCGACACCGGCAAGGGCGGGAAAGTCGTACGGCTGAAAGTGAATCGCACCGAACAGCAGCGCCGAGAGACCCACGGCCCAGCCCGTTCCCCACCGACGCTCGAGCGCACGGAGCCACAGGCCCCGGTAGAACAACTCCTCCAACACCGGAGCAGCGACCACGACCACCACGACGAGGAGCACCACACCCACCGGGTCGGTGGCTTTGTTCGTGAGATCCTTGGCGGCCTGCCCGACCTTGCCGGTGTCCACATCGAACAGCCGGTAGAACGCCTGGAGGACGATCCCCATCACGATCTGGGCGGCAAATCCTGCCCCGAGACCGATCGGAATGTCCCTCCACTTCATCCGGAGACCGAAATCGGCAACGAGGCTTGCCCGCCCCTTCCGGTGGGTCGCCCACAGCGGCGAGCCCAACAGACCAACCCAGAGAGGGATCTGGAGCAGGGCCACCGCCCAAAGCGCCGGATCCTCACCCTGATCGAGACCGGCCGCCGTCAGCGCGATCGCACCGACGATGCCAGGGATGACGAGCGTGAGCGCCAGTCCTGCCAGGGCATCACCCAGACCCCAACGAACGGTGACGCCCTCCTCCGAGGGGTCGCTTTGGCCTTCGAATGCGGTGGGGTCAGACAGCGACGTCGCCGCCCATGCCCGCGAACGGCAGACGCAACAAGGTCCGCCGGTCGGTCAACACCCAACCCTGGGGCACGGTGAGCCGGTCGGCATGACGAGAGCACAGGTCGTAGCTTTCCGGGTACGCCTCCGGGATGAGATCGTCCACCCAGACCGTGCGCGCGGCATAGCCGTAGGTCATGGTTGCGGTGGCTGCAACATCACACGTCGGTCGGGCACAGATGCGCGGCATGGTTTCAGCGTAGCGAAGCGCTCCCCGCAGCGCCGGCACCCCTTGTGAGCTCCCGGCCTTTAGCATGGGCCCCATGGCTACGCCCCAGTCACCGCCTCCCCCTCCCACCGGCAAGGGACCCGTCGGCAACGGTCCCCCCGGCAAGGGAACAGGCAGAACGCCGCCCTTCGGCCCGGACCAGCCCGATACCTCCTGGACACGTCGAGCGTTGCTCGTCGGCCTCGGCGTCGTCCTCGTCACGATCCTTGCCTCCGAGCTCCTTGCCCCGCCGTCGGGGCAGTCCATCAGTTACTCCCAGTTCCTGGCACAGGCACGGGCAGGCAAGATCGCGCAGGCAACGATCAACAACGAGAGCTCCGGCATCTCCGGCAAGACCACGAGCGGGAAGACCTTCCGCACGACCGGTCCGGTGGAGCTCTCCTCCGCCGATCGCCGGCTGCTCGAGGACAACAACGTCAAGATCGATTTCAGGACACCACAGACCAATCTCTTCACCAGCCTCGTTCCGCTCCTCCTGCCGGTGATCCTCATCATCGGCTTCTTCGTGTGGATGCAGCGCCGCACCCAGGGGCAGGTTGGCAGCGTCATGCAGATCGGCCGCTCGAAGGCGAGGACGTATTCGACCGAGAATCCGGGCACGACCTTCGCCGATGTCGCCGGCTACGAAGGGGTCAAGCAGGAGATCAACGAGGTCGTCGAGTTCCTGAAGACCCCGAGCCGTTTTGCGGCGATCGGTGCCCGGATCCCAAAGGGCATCCTTCTGGTCGGCCCACCCGGAACCGGAAAGACACTGCTCGCCCGTGCAGTCGCAGGCGAGGCCGGAGTGCCCTTCCTCTCGGTGACCGGCTCAGACTTCATGGAGATGTTCGTCGGCGTCGGCGCCAGCAGGGTTCGTGATCTGTTTCAGACCGCCCGAAAACTGGGCCGCTCCATCATCTTCATCGACGAGATCGACTCGATCGGACGCAAGCGCGGGGCCGGGCTCGGGGGCGGCCACGACGAGCGCGAGCAGACGCTGAACCAGTTGCTCTCGGAGATGGACGGCTTCGAGTCGTCCGAGGGAGTCGTGGTCATGGCCGCGACGAACCGCCCGGACATCCTCGACCCGGCGTTGCTGCGACCGGGCCGCTTCGACCGCCAGGTCGTCGTGCCGCTCCCCGAGATCGGCGAGCGATTCATGATCCTCGGCGTCCACTGCAAGCACAAACGCACGGGCCCGGACGTCGATCTGCAAACCGTCGCCCGGGGCACTCCGGGGATGAGCGGAGCCGATCTCGCGAACCTCGTCAACGAGGCCGCGCTCTTCGCGGTGCGTCGCAACGCGGACCAGATCGAGATGGTTGATTTCGAATCGGCGCGGGACCGTGTTCTCATGGGCATGAGGCGTGACTCGATGGCCCTCTCCGATGCCGAGAAGGAGATCGTCGCCTATCACGAAGGCGGGCACGCGGTCTGTGCCGCGCTGCTCCCGCACGCCGACCCCCTGCACAAGGTCACGATCCTGCCGACCGGCATCGCCCTCGGGGTCACCCAACAGCT
>JACOTK010000090.1 GCA_016178435.1 Actinomycetota bacterium | reverse complement strand
CGTCGATGTGCAGACACGTCTCCAGGATCTCTGCTGCACTTATGGACCCGGCACCGCCACCCATCGCCTGACCCTCTATCGTCACAGCAGTGGGGCACTGGTGTTCGGTGCGGGAACGATCCAGTGGTCCTGGGGACTCGACGCCAACCACGACCGCAGTGGCCCCGCAGCCGATGTCCGCATGCAGCAGGCAACCGTCAACCTGTTCGCCGACATGGGTGTGCAACCCGTGTCGCTGCAGGCGCCCCTGACCGCGGCGAGCACCTCCACCGACACGGTCGCCCCGACCGCGTTGATCACCTCGCCTCTCGATGGCGCAACGCTGCCGGTGAGCTCGCCGGTCACCATCTCCGGAACCGCCACCGACACCGGCGGCGGACGGGTTGGAGCCGTGGAGGTGTCCACGGACAACGGCAGCACCTGGCACCCGGCAACGGGGCGTGAGAATTGGTCCTATTCCTGGACCCCGGGAGCCACCGGTACGGTCACCCTGCAGGCACGTGCTGCCGACGACTCGGTCAATCTGGGCGCGGCCGTTTCGCTCACCCTGACGCTGGGAGACGCGGGACCGGCCGACACCACACCGCCCACGATCACCTCGCAGACGCCGGCGAACGGCTCGACCGGCGTCGCCCGGGCCGAGAACGTTCTCGCGGTGTTCAGTGAGCCTGTACAGGCTTCGAGCATCGACCTGCAGCTCAAGGATCCGAACGGCACCGTCGTTGCCTCGGCTTTGAGCTATGACAGCTCCACGAACACGACCACGCTGAACCCCACGGCAGACCTCGCTCCGAGCACCACCTACACCGCGTCGATCACCAATGCCCTCGACACGGCGGGCAACAACCTCGCCGGACCGGTGAGCTGGTCCTTCACGACGGCCGCGTGCCCCTGCACCATCTGGGCGCCAACCAGCACTCCGGGCGCGATCGCGACGAACGACACCTCGGCGGTTGAGGTCGGTCTGAAGTTCCGATCCGACGTCAAGGGATTCATCTCGGGTGTCCGCTACTACCGCGGCGCAGACGTCGCGGGGACACGAACCGGAAGCCTCTGGAAGAAGGACGGCACGCTTCTCGCACAGGCGACCTTCACCGGTGAGAGCGCCACCGGATGGCAAGAGGTCTCCTTCTCATCGCCAGTAGCCATCGCGGCCAACACCACCTACGTCGTCTCCTATCACACCACCACGGGAACCTATGCGGAAGACCTGAACGCATTCACGAACGCGGGAGTCGACAGCCCCCCTCTTCACGCCCTCAAGTCGGGCGTGGACGGCGGGAACGGCGTCTATGCCTACAACGCCACGCCCAAGTTCCCGTCCACTGCTTCACCCAAGCAGACCAACTATTGGGTGGACGTCGTCTTCACGACGTCCTAGCGGGACCTTCCCCTCTCGCCCCGGACTCGGAAAGGTAGCCGCCTCCCGGGTTCGGGACTGGGGTACAGGGGCCGGCGGTCCGGCAACCGTCATCGTTCAGGAGGCGTCGACCGCGCGAACCAGTGCGCCGGCAACCTCACGGCAATCGGCTTCCGTCATGCCGCCGTGCAGGGGGAGAGCGATCGACGTGTCGCTCGCCACCTCCGACCGAGGTAGCGGGACGGGTGCTCGGCCATGCGTGTAGGCACGCTCTCGATGAGCCGTCATCACGCCGGACCGGGTTGCGATCCCGTCCTGCAAGAGAAGGCGCATCACCTCGTCACGGCGGGTGGCGTCAAAGCCGGCGAGGCGCACTGCGTAGGTCTGCACGTTCCACGACATGTCTGCCGGCACCACGGGCGTGCCGATCACCTCGTGACCGCCAAGGGCCTCGTCGTAGGCAGCGGCAAGCTCTCGACGTCCGGCCACGATGCCCGGCAGGCGGCGAAGCTGCTCGATGCCCACCGCGGCCTGCAGATCGGTCAGGCGGTAGTTGAAGCCCACCTCGTCGTAGCTCTCCCGCACGATGTCCGCCGCCTGGTGGCGATCGAGATCGGAGACGGTCATGCCGTGGTGGCGAAGTCGGCGCAGTCGTGCCGCATGCTCACTCGATGAGGTCAGGATCATGCCGCCGTCCCCGGTCGTGACCAGCTTGCGGGGATGAAACGAGAAGCACACGAAGGCACTGTGCGACCCGATCGGCGCGTCGCGATAGGAGCTTCCGATCGCACAGGCTGCATCCTCGATGAAGCTCAGCCCGTGCCTGTCGGCAAGGGCGGTGAAGCTGTCGATGTCCACGGGCAGGCCAAGTTGATGGGCGGCCATGATGGCTCGGGTCCGAGACGTGATACGGGACTCGGTGTCGGCGAGATCCAGGTTGTAGGTGAGCGGGTCGACCTCGGCAAAGACGGGTGTCGCGCCCGCATGCACCACCGCGTTGGCGGTGGCGATGAACGACATCGACGGCACGATGACCTCGTCGCCCGGACCAACCCCGGCGCACACCAGCGAGAGGTGAAGCGCTGCCGTGCAGGACGACACGGCGACACCGTGCGCGGCGCCGCAGTAGTCGGCCACGGCACGTTCGAACTCGACGACCTTGGGGCCTTGCGTCACCCATCCCGACTCGATGACGTCACGAACGGCCTGCCATTCCGGTTCACCGAGCTCTGGACGAGCGATCGTGTAGCGAGGTGTCATGAGGTCGGCTTCTCCCAGTTGCGTTCCCGATCCTCATCAAGGAGCACCCGCCAATCGGTCCCCTGCTCCCGGTGCCAGGCCAACAGCTTGCCGATGCCCGTGCCCAGATCGATCGTCGGACGCCAACCGAGCAGGTCGGCAGCAAGGCGTGAGTCGGCCAGCAGGCGCAGGATGTCACCGGGACGGGGGGGCCGGTGCTCGGGGCGGACATCGGTTCGCCCCGTCGATTCCAGCACAAGATCCGCAAGCTCGGAGATCGGCGTCTCCAAGCCGCTGCCCAGGTTGATCGTCGCACCAATCGCCGCCGGAGCGACGGCCGCGGCAGCGATCCCGCGGGCCGTGTCCTCGACGTAGGTGAAGTCACGCGTCTGGGCGCCGTCACCGAACATCAAGGGGGGCAGTCCGTTCATGGCTCGAAGGATGAACTTCGGGATGACCTCTCCACTGTCACCTTCGTGATGCGATCGGGGTCCGTACGCGTTGAAGGGCCGGAGCACCACCGTTGGCATCCCGTAGGTGCAGTGATAAGCCCGCACATAGGCCTCGCCGGCCAACTTCGAGCCCCCGTAGACCGTGTGGGGCAGCGTCGGATGCGTCTCGGGCATCGGCACCGAGGTGGCGGTGCCGTAGACCTCGCTGGTGCTGGTGTAGACGAAGCGTGACACCCCTGCGGCACGAGCGGCCTCCAGGAGCTGGAGGGTACCGGTTGCGTTGACCTCATGATTCCGCTCCGGGGAGTGGATCGAATGACGGACACCGAGGCAGGCCAGGTGGAACACCACGTCGATGCCCTTGAACGTTTCGGCGACGAGCGCCCGGTCGAGCAGCGAGCCGACCACCAGATCGACGTTCGCCACACCCTCGACGTTGGCGGCCTTGCCCGTCGACAGGTCGTCGAGCACCCGCACCTCATGGCTTGTCGCAAGCTCACGCACCAGCGCGGAGCCGATGAAGCCGGCGCCCCCCACCACCAACACGTTGGCGCTCATGGCGTGACCGCCACCGCTGCCGCCAGCTCCTCGACAACGCGTTCCTGTTGGGCAGCCGTGATGCCCGGGAACATGGGCAGCGACAGACACTTGGCGGCAAAGCGCTCGGCGACAGGGAAGTCGCCGGGCTTGTGACCCAAGAAGGCATATGCCGGCTGCAGGTGCACCGGCGTCGGGTAGTGGAACCGCACATCGATGCCTTTGGCCTGCATGCGACTCGCCACCTCGTTGCGCTCGCCAACCCGCACGACATAGAGATGCCAGTTCGGGTCGGCCTCGGGCGAAACCGTCGGGCGCACCACCCCTGCCACGCCATCCAGCATCGTGGCATACCGTGCCGCAGCCTCGCGACGGTGATCGTTCCATCCCTCCAGGAAGGCCAACTTCGCGCCCAGAACGGCGCCCTGCAGACCCTCCATGCGGTAGTTGTACCCGATCTCCAGGTGCTCGTGGGCACCCGCCTGGGCATGATTTCGCAGCCGACGCATACGTT
>JACOTK010000089.1 GCA_016178435.1 Actinomycetota bacterium | reverse complement strand
TCCTTTTACGTGTACAACAATGAGGCCGATGTTGATGCGCTGGCCGAAGCCCTTGTAGTCGCTGCCGATCTGTTCGGCTGATTCAGGAGACCGTAGAACGATGCCTGGCCTCGAAGACCTCTACCGAGAGATCATCCTCGACCACTACCGCAACCCCCGTAACCGTGGCGAGCTGCCGAGCCCTCCCGCGCATCGGGTCGAGGGGTTCAACCCACTGTGCGGTGACGAGATCGTGTTGTACGTCAACGTCGATGACACCGGCACCGTCTCGGACCTGAAGATCAGCGGACAGGGGTGTTCGATCAGCCAGTCTTCGGCCTCCATGATGTCGGCAGCGATCAAGGGAAAGAGTGTCGAGGAAGCCCGGGCACTGACCCGTGCGTTCAAGGCGCTGATGTCGATTCACGAGTCGAAGCTCGAAAGTGAGGGTGAGGGGTCGGCACCCGACGGAAGCGGCACCGACACGCCGGTTCCCGACCCGGCCGTGAAGCTCGGCGACCTCGAAGCCCTGCAGGGCGTGGTCAAGTTTCCCGTGCGCATCAAGTGCGCGACCCTGTCGTGGAACACGCTCACCCAAGCCCTCGACGAGGCCGCCGCAACCTGATCGCCTGAGTCCGGGTCCTGCTCAGGCTGGGTATCCTGGGTGGCATCCAAGATGTAGGCATATACGCTTACGTGTTGTGGAGGTCTCTGAGCTGGTCCGCCAGGCGCGAGCAGATGCAAATCTGTCGGTTCGCGCTTTGGCCCAGGCATCCGGCGTCGCCGCAAGCACGATCCATCGTATCGAGCAAGGTGAGCTGAACCCGACCGTCGCCCTGCTCGAGCGCATCGTCGAGGCCTCCGGCATGCGGCTGCACATCGAGACCCAGGTTGACTACGCCGCCAGTGTCCTGGGGCTGGCTCGCTCCATTCACGAGGACATCAACCGAGGTGACACGAGCTCCCCGGTTCGCCGGGCGGCCGAGCTGGCCCACCGATTCCATCACGCCGACGACCACACTCGTCGCCGGATGATCGCCGCAGAACCCCCGACGACCGGTGACCTCCGCTGGGACGCGTTTGTCGCTGCGTTGGCCGAGTGGTTGGCAGTACAGGCAGGCGACCACGTCCCCCGCTGGGCCTGCGATGCAACTCGTTATCTGCATTTCGGCTGGTGGGTAACCCCGATGAAGGCGGTGCGTGCGTGGGAATACGCCGGGAGCCCCGCGTCCTTCCAGCATCGCGGGGTTTACATCCATCGTGACTCACTGACCAATGTGTAGAGGTGGCCATGCTCACCCGTGAACGAATCCTTGAGCTGTTCGCAGAGCTCAACGATGAGCTTTGCCACATGCGTATCCGAGGAGACATCTTCATCGTGGGTGGTGCGGCAATGACGCTTGCCTATGACGCCCGCCCTGCCACCCGCGACGTCGACGGTATTTGGCATCCTTCCACTGAGGTTCGCACCGCCGCTGCACGGGTCGCTCAACATCACGATGACCTGGAGCCCGATTGGCTCAACGACGGCGTGAAGGAATTCCTGCCCGGCGATGACCAAGGAGGGTCAAAGGTCGTCTACGACAACACGTGCCTCACGGTCTCCGCCGCCTCCCCGGAGTACCTGTTCGCCACCAAGCTGTTGGCGAGCCGGGTCAGTCGTGACGAGGACGACATCCTCACGCTGTACGACCTCTGCGGGTTCGCCACGACAGACGAGGGGCTCGCATTGATCGAGCGCTACTACCCCGGTCAACCGATCGAGGCGAAGGTCGGGTTCTTCCTTGAGGAACTGCTCGAAACAACCAAGGGCCACAGCGAAGACCCGGCTTCCTGACGACCCGGCTTCCTGAAGACTCGACCGGATAAACACCCGGCCTCCGACGGACTCGACTACTGGGCGGGATGCGCGAGGCGCGCGGCGCCTTCGATGTCGCCTGCGCTGACGGCTTCGAGCATCGGGACGAACGCCTTGGCGTCCTCGAAGAGGTCGAAGTTGGGAGCGAGCACCCGGGCAAGGCCGTCGAAGTAGAGAATCTGCTTGAAGAGCAGGACGAGCTGCGAAGGCAGGGGGAACCCGTGCTGTGAGGCCGTCTCGAGCGCTTCCTTGAGCAAGGTTCCGATGCGGATCTGGGAGAAGTCGCCGGTGGCCAGATGACGAGCCGCAACCTCGGCCATCGCCTCGCCCGCTCCGGGACCCACCAGACCGTGAGCCTGCAACATGAGCAGGCCCGTGCCGAAACGGGTGAAATCGTTGGTGAACACGGCAAGCAGGATCTCGGCGCAGCCCTGTTGATCGATCTGCTCGACAAAACCCACGATGCCGAAATCGACCATCACCACTTGACCGCTCGGGCCGACCAGCACATTGCCCCCGTGCCCGTCGGCATGAAAACAGCCGTGCACGAATGCTGATTCCAACAATCCCCCGAGCACGGCATGCAGCACCTGCTCGGGCTTGGCGCCGAGCGCGACGAGCTCGTCGTGATCGCGAACGGCGACAGCCTCGACAAACTCCATGACCACGACCCGGC
>JACOTK010000037.1 GCA_016178435.1 Actinomycetota bacterium | reverse complement strand
CGCGGTCTCCTCGAGTGCGACTTCGGCGAGTGGACGGGAGAGCCGTTGAAGGAGCTGATGAAGCTTCCCGAATGGACGAGGGTGCAGCGTCACCCGAGTGGGTTCCGCTTCCCCGGCGGTGAGTCCTTCACCGAGATGCAGACCCGCATCACGGCCACGCTGACAAGGCTCGCCGAACGGCATCGGGGCGGCGTCGTGGTCGCCGTGTCGCACGCCGACCCCATCAAGGCGGCAGTGGCCAATGCACTGGGAACCCACCTCGACCTCTTCCAACGCATCGTCATCTCCCCGTGCTCGGTCACGGCGATCAGCCTGGGCAGCCACGGCCCGACCGTGCTGACGGTCAACTCCCTCACCGGGCCGTTGTCGAGCCTGCGCCCGTCATGAGCACCTCGTTCGACCTGCCCGATCTGGACCATTTCATCACCGGCGCCGTCGGCGAACCGGGCTCCCGCGTCTTCTATCTCCAGGCCGTCGCCGGCAGCCACGTCTTCACCCTGCGCCTCGAGAAGCTCCAGGTGGCAACGCTTGCCGACTACCTGACCGCCCTGCTCGCCGATATTCCGGGCCCCGCGGATCGGGAGATCCCGACGAACATCGGCCTCATCGAGCCGGCCGTCGCCGAATGGGTGGTCGGCCAGATCGGTGTGGCCTACGACGAGACCACCCACCGGATCATCGTCGTCGCCCAGGAGATGGTGAGCCTCGATCAGGACGATCTCGATCAGGAAGATGCGCTCGACCCGGACACCCTCGTCGAGGGGGCGACCGCCTCGTTTCGCCTCACCCCAGCGCAGGTCGCCGCGTTCATCCGCCAGGCCGGTGCGGCCGTTTCCGCGGGCAGGCCGGCGTGCATGTTGTGCGGACGCCCCATGGACCCCGAGGGACACGTATGCATCAAGACCAACGGGCACAAGCCCCACTGAGCTCCTCGGACCTGCTGCGCTTCCTCAGGACGGGCGAGATCACGATCAAGGGACGTATGCCGTGGAGCTCGAACGCGACGTTCCTCGTGGAGCTCACTGCTGCGGGCGGGGAATTGACGCAGGGGGGATCCACCGACGGGGAATCGGTTGGCCTCGAACGCATGCACGGCGTGTACAAACCGGGTCGAGGTGAACGGCCGCTCTGGGACTTTCCCGATGGCCTCTACCGACGGGAGGTCGCCGCCTGGGAGCTTTCCAACATGTTGGGCTGGGGCCTGGTTCCCGAGACCGTCATGCGGAACGGACCCCACGGCGAGGGATCGGTGCAGCGATTCATCGATGCCGACTTCGAGCAGCACTACTTCACCCTGTACGAGGATCCCGCTCACCACGAGGCCCTGCGGACCATGTGCGTCTTCGACCTGCTCATCAACAACACCGATCGCAAGTCCGGGCACTGCCTCCTGGGCCGTGATCAACACATCTACGGCATCGACAACGGCCTGTGCTTCCACCCGGACCCCAAGATTCGCACCGTGATCTGGGAGTTCGGCGGCGAGCCCATCCCAGCCGGGCTCCTCGGGGACATCGAGCGCTGCCTTGAGGGCTTGCCGGGTCCCCTCGACCCCTATCTGACCCACGACGAGATCGACGGGATACGACGCCGCGGCACGTATCTCCTGGAACGCGCCGGCTTTCCCGAAGCCGACCCCCACGGTCGCTGCTACCCCTGGCCCCTCGTTTGACCTCCCCTCGCCCATGACCGACATCGCCGGTGTCGAGCAGGCTATTGCCGTCGGTGACCTCGATGAGCTGCTGCGCTGGGTTGATCGCCTCGGTGACGGCCACGAGTGGGACGAGTTGGCCGAGCTCGCACGACGTTGCCAGGGAGCGTTCGAACGGACCGGACATCAGCTCTGGCCTGCTGCCAATCGCGCCTCGTACCGACTCGCCCTGGAGGCGCCCGGGCAGTGGGCCGCCGAGGCGATGGACGCCGGAGGGGGACGATTCGCCTGGGGGCCCCTCACCGAGGTCGCGGCATCGACCCATGCATGGGGTGAGATCGCCCCGTTTCTCGAACCCGGGCCGACGGCCTCGCTCTTCACCCACGAGCGGGTGATGCGCGGCGAAGCCCTCGACACCGCGCCCGGCGCCAACGCGCTTGCGAGCGTGCACGTGGTCGACCTTCCCCTCAGGCTCCAGCCGTGGGAACCGCGGTACTGCCTGCCCACCTATCACCCCGATCGCCTGGAGGACCCCGGCCCGACGCCGCCGCCGATGAACGGCCTGCGCCTGCCCGAGGCGGGCTCGATCCTTGTCGACGACGACACCGAAGCGGCACTCCGGGCACTCATCGAGCCCTGGATCGTCGGGTCGAACGGCTCGGCGGCCTTCACGGTGGTCGAGGGCAACGCGGAGACTGCCGTCGCCACGCTCCTGGGTTCACCACACCGACCGCTCGACATCGCGTCGCCGGGGTCGGTGCGGTGGGCCGATGTCAGCCCTGCCGAGGCCCTGTGCCACCTGGCGTGGGCAGGAGCGACCGGCGGTGCGCACGGACGCCGGCGAGGCTGCGCGCTCGGACGCTTCGGGGCGTGGTGGGCCTTGCGGGCGCTGAGCGGGCTTCCCGACGACGAACCCCTGTCGCCCGGCGAGCTCGGCGAGGCAGCCGACGAGCTCCGTTGGGCGCTCTGGCGCCCCGAGGATGCTCCGAGTGGATGGCATCTGCGCCTTGCCGTCGAGGACCCTGCCGAGGGGCTCGCCTGGGCCTTCTCCGCCGTCGATCACGTCTGACGCTGCCGGCGCCGTCGATCAGCGACAGTTGTTGCAGGTGCCGAGGAGATCGAGACGGTGGTCCTCGGCGACGAACCCTGCCGCGCTGCCGGCCTGACCGACCGCCTTGCCCAACAGTCGCTCCAGATCAGGTGATGCGGTGAAGTCCTCCACCACCCCGCAGGACCGACAGATCAGGTGATGGTGATGATGCCCGGTGAGATCCTCCGCCAACTCCCAGCAGGCGAACGGGCCGGTGGTCACGAGTCGGTGGAGCACCTGGGCCTCTTCCAACACCACCAGGTTTCGATAGGCCGAGCTCTGCGCCAGTGCCGCATCCGCCTCGAGCATCTCGGGCAGCGTCATCGGCCTGCCCTCCGCCCAGAGCATGGCGACGAGGGACTTCCGGTTCGTCGTGTAGCGCTGTCCGAGTCGAGCGAGACGGCTCACCACCGTCTCGTGCAGCTCGTCGGGCACCCGGGTGCGCGAGGACATCGTCTCAGTGCCCGTGTCCGCCGTGCAGATGGGCGTGGCCGGCGTTGCCGTGCTCGGGCTCGTGACGCGGCGATCGGGACCACCCGATCACCGTCACCGCGAGAAAGATCGCCACCGCTACCAACACGATCGTGCCGCCGGGGGCGAGGCCCAACCATCGGGCGACCCCGAGTCCGACCACCACCGCGATCATGCCGATGCCCGAGGACACCAACAGGATGGCCCGTTGCGATCCTGCCGACACCTGTGCGGCTGCGACGGGAAGAACCATCAGCGCGGCCACCAGCAGGACACCGACCACACGCATCGCGGTCACCACGGTCACCGCGGTCAGGACGGCGAACACCGTATCCAACATGGCGACCGGCAGCCCGGCAACCCTGGCCCACTCCTCGTCGACGGCCATCGCGAACAGGCCCCGATGGGTGACGGCGACCACCACCACGATCACGAGACCCAGGGCTGCCACAAGGGCCACCTCACTCCTCTCGACGGTGAGGATCGAGCCGAAAAGATACGACAGCACACTGGCCGAACCGGCGCCTGATCGACCCATCAGCACGACACCGGCGGCGATGCCCCCGTAGAACATGACGGCCAGCGCGACATCGCCCTGCGCACCGCTGCGTCGGCGCAGTTGCTCGACGAGCAGCGCTCCCAGCGTCGCCACCGACAAGGCCGCCCACGTCGGACTCGTCCCGACGAGCAGCCCACCCGCGACGCCCGCAAAGGCCAGGTGGCCGATGCCGTCGCCCATGAGCGACATGCGACGCTGCACCAGGAACGTCCCGACCAGGGGCGCGCAGGCGCCCACCACGAGGCCCGCTATCAGGGCAAGCTGCATGTACTCACGGTCGAAGGGCCACGGCATCAGATGATCCGCTCCAGCCAGAACGGCAGGTCCGCATCGTGGACACCCAGATGAATCCCCTCGTCGGCGGCCAACCCCCCGGGAGGGCCGTCGAAGCGAATGCGCTCCTTGAGGACGATCACGCGATCAAGGTCTCCGGCGACCGCGCTCAGCTCGTGTGAGACCAGGAGCACCGTCCCCCCCCGCTCGCGAACCAGATCGACCAGCGCCGTCCGAAACCCCTCCTGGGACTCGACATCGACCCCGGCCACCGGCTCGTCGAGCACCAGCAGATCGGGTTCGCCCGCCAGGGCCCGTGCGATGAAGGCTCGCTGCTGTTGGCCACCGGACAGGCGACTCAATCGCTCGTCACGAAGATCGACCAGGCCCACCGCCTCGAGTGCGTGCCCGACCGCCGATCGGTCGCCAGGCCCGCCTCGTCGCCACCAGCCCGTTCTCGTCAGACGCCCGGACGAGACGATGTCCCCAACGGTCGCTGCCAACCCGTCACCGAGATTCGGGCGCTGGGGCACGTAACCCAGCCGACCGTGATGGCGCCCGTGTCCGGGGGTCTCGCCGAAGAGTCTCGCCGTGCCCTCCTGGGGTTCGAGCAGACCCACGGCTATGCGCAACAGCGTCGACTTGCCCGAGCCATTGGGCCCGACCAGCGCCACCATCTCACCGGGACCGATGGTCAGAGACACGTCGCGCAGCACCGATTCGTGGCGATAGGCGAACGAGACGTGCTCACAGACCAGCAGCGGCTCGGTCATGGCGCTCGGCACCCCAAGGCACTGCTCAGTGCGGCGAGGTTGGCCTCCATGACCGAACCATAGCCGGCACGAGTGTCATGCTCATCGGCAGTCGAAACCTCCAGGGGGTCGAGCGTCGCCACCTTCGCGCCGGCCTCGCGGGCGAGCGTCCCGGCGACGCCTTCGGGCGCCAGTGGCTCAGTGAAGACCGTGGTGATTCCCTCGCTCCTCATGCGCTCGGCGAGATCGGCGAGGTGGCGAGGATCGGGCTCCTGCTCGGGCGAGCGCCCCGCAAGGGAAAGCTGCGTGAGACCGTAACGCCGTGCCAACCACCCGAACGCCTGGTGGGCCACCACGATCGTATGCCGTTCGCACGTCGCCAGGGTGCGGGCGAAGAGCGTATCGAGCATCCGCAGATCATCGACCAATCGTCGGGCGCCCCTCCCGTAGTCGGACTCGTGGTCGGGGTCGATGCTGCTGAGGGCAGCGGCCACCTCGTCCACGATGGCTTCCATATAGCGGGGGTCAAGCCAGACGTGCGGATCGTCGGCCAAACCGGTGCCGGCTCCTTCGACAGTCCCGCGCTCGCCGGTGTCGGCACCCTCGACGCCCTTGGCCGGATCGGGAATCTCCAGTACGAGACGTGTTGGGCCGCTGCGCCTGTGGGCCACCTCCTCCACACCCGGCTGAAATCCCTTCCCCACCGCCAACACGAGATCCGCGTCCAACAAGGCGTCGACCCGGTCGGTCGTGAGCCCCAGATCGCGCGGCGCCACACCCGGTGACCCGAGCTCCACCACGTCGACCAGGTCGGAGCCGACGGCTCTCGCCGCCTCGGCCAGTGGGAACACGCCCGCAACCACCGAGACCCTGGCACCCGACCTGGCGTCGCGCTCAGGCCCGTCATCGCCGCAGCCGGCGGCGATGACAACGAGAGGGAGGAGAAGACAGCCGACCTTTTTGAGAATGATCCTCAATCTTAGGAACGCCGGGGCCAGTCGGCAACCCTGCCGCCGGCGTCCGAAGGAGCGGATCGTCGAAGGAGCGGATCGTCGAAAACGACAACAGCCCCGGTCAGGCGACCGGGGCTGTTGTCATGTCCTTGCCGAGCTTGGTGTTCAGCGACCCTTGATGGCGTCGATGAGTTGAGGCAACACCTTGTGCACATCACCCACGATGCCGAGATCGGCGATCGAGAAGATGGGGGCCTCGGCATCCTTGTTGATCGCGATGATGGTCTTCGAGCCCTTCATGCCCACCATGTGCTGTGTCGCACCGGAGATGCCCGCGGCGATGTAGATGTCGGGCTTGACCACCTTGCCGGTCTGTCCCACCTGGTAGGAGTAGGGCACCCAGCCGGCGTCGACGATGGCCCGACTGGCGCCGGGAGCGCCGTTCAGCAGCTTGGCAAGGTCCTCGATCATCGAGTACTTGTCCGCATCGCCCAGACCACGTCCACCCGAGACGACCAGGGCAGCCTCGTCGAGCACGGGGCCCTCACGCTCCTCGACGTGGCGTGCGACGATCTTCGCCTTGCCCGCCTCGCCAACCGCAGCAGCGACGACCTCAGCGGTGGCCGCACCGCCCGGCTCGGCGGTGAAGGACTTGGGTCGGAAGCTCACGAGGTGGGGAGCATCAGCCGTGAAGGTCGAGGTCACGAGCGTGGCGCCACCGAAGATCGCCTCGTCGACCTTGACCTGGCCACCCTCGACGCTGATGTCGATGTTGTTGGTCAGCACCGAGCGATCGAGCTTGACCGACAGACGACCCAGCACGTCACGGCCGTCGTACGACGTCGCGAACATGATCAGATCGGGCGTGTTGCCACTCTCGATCTGGGCTGCCATGGCCGATGCAACCGGCACACCCAGCAGCGAACCTGCCGCGTCGACCGTGTACACCTTGCTGACACCGAAAGGACCCAGCTCGGCGGCCGCACCGGCGGCGTTGGTCCCCGCGTAGAACACCTCCACGGTGTCACCCAGTGAACGGGCCTTGGTGACGAGCTCAAGCGTTCCGGTCGACAGCTTGTCGCCGGAATCCTCGGCGAAAACCCAAATTTTAGCCAATGACATTTTTCATCGCCTCCCTAGAGAACCTTCTGCTGTTCGAGGAATTCGATGATCTTGAGGTAGCCCTCGCCATCGTCCTCGATAATCTCGCCTGCTTGGCGGGCCTCGGCAGCAATGACCGAGACGATCTGTTGACCGGCGCCGGGCGTGACGCCCAGGTCCGCAGCAGTCAGCTCGTCGACGGGCTTGGACTTGGCGGCCATGATGCCCTTGAACGACGGGTACCGGGGCTCGACCACACCGGCGGTGACCGAGACGACGGCCGGCATCGGCGCCTCGACCTCGTCGTAACCGGCCTCGGTCTGGCGATCGACCTTGACGGTGGCGCCGACGATCTCGATCTTCTTGGCGAAGGTGATCGAAGGCAGGTCGAGAATGCCGGCAATCTGCTCGGGCAGCGTTCCCGTGTAGCCGTCGGTGGCCTCGGTGGCGGTGAGGACCAGATCGGGCTTGACCCGGTCGATGGCGCCGGCGAGCACCTTGGCCGTGGTCAGCGCATCGGCGCCGGCGAGTGCGGGATCGGAGATCAGGACGGCCTTGGCGGCGCCCATGGCGAGGGCCGTGCGAAGTCCACTGGCCTCGTTGTTCGGAGCCATGGACACAAGCGTGACCTCGCCTCCTCCGGCCGCGTCCACCAGCTGCAGGGCCATCTCGACGCCGTAGGCATCGGAGTCATCCAGGATGAGCTTGCCCTCACGCTTGAGGAAGTTTGACTGGGGATCCAGCTGGCCGGGAATCGCCGGGTCAGGGATCTGCTTCACGCATACGACGACGTTCATGGCGCCATGGTGACCGCTACGTCGGCCCGGAGCCAAATCAGCGCGGCCACATCGGCTCGCTGCTACCGTTCTCCACCCTGAAAGTCATGCTGCTCGTGAACGCATCGGCCTCATCGGTCACCGCCCGCACCCAGGTGGTCATCCACAAGGCGCTGGCCGCCGACCATCAGGTCACCGTGGCCACGACGAACCGGCGCGACCACGCGACCAAGTTGGCGAGGGGCGCCGCATCGATCGGCGTGGAGGTTGTCGCCGTGCTCGGAGGCGACGGCACGCTCAACGAGGCGGCGAACGGGTTGGTCGGCACCGACTGCGCCCTCGCTGTCCTGCCCGGTGGCTCGACCAACGTCTTCGCCCGTTCCATCGGCTTGCCCAATGACCCCATCGAGGCGACCGCCGTGCTCCTCGAGTCGCTGGCGCAGGGCTCGATCCGCCCGGTCGGGCTGGGCTCGGTCAACGGTCGGTCGTTTCTCTTCCACGCGGGCATCGGCTTCGACGCCGCCGTCGTCGAACAGGTGGAGCGGCGCTCCGGGCTCAAGCGCTACGCCGGCCACCCCTTGTTCGTCTACGCCGCGTTCGCCACCTGGATACGCCACTACGAGCGGGACCGCCCCCGATTCTCGGTGCACCACGCGGACGGCACGATCATCGACGACGGCTACTTTGCGCTCTGCCTCAACACGAACCCCTACACCTACCTCGGCAATCGTCCGTTCAACGTCGCACCCGATGCCGGCCTCGACCGGGGCCTGGCCGTCGTCACGCTGCGGACGCTTCGCTTCGCACCGACGATGGCGGTGATCGGCTCCGCCCTCGCGTCGGGCAGGTACCTGCGCAACCACCCCCTGGTGGACTACCGCCACGACCTTTCGGAGCTCAGGATCGTCGGATACGGTCCGTTCCCCTACCAGATCGACGGTGACTTTCTCGGCGAGACGACCGAGCTGAGCTTCCGGCACCAGCCCGACGCCATGAACCTGGTATTTCCCGTTTCAACTGAGCCATGAGTGGGAAAAAGAAATTGCTTGCCAAGAGCAACTAAATTGGTTACGGTTCGGTCGTAGCGATTTCGTGCGGGGACAGAAAGCTCATGCCGATGCCCCGACCCGGTAAACGGAATCATTCCCGTGAAAGTGGAGTCTGTCGTGGCACTCACCTGGACCCATGTCGAGCCTTGGAACGCCGATGACTGGCGGACGGACGCGGCATGTCGCAACACCGATCCCGAGCTGTTCTTTCCCATCGGCACCACCGGTATGGCCCTTGCCCAGATCGAGTCGGCAAAGGCGGTGTGCCACACCTGTCCCGGCGAGGCGATGTGCCTCGAATATGCCATGGCGACCAATCAGGACGCCGGCATCTGGGGCGGAACCTCCGAGGACGACCGGCGTGCCATGCGTCGTCAACGTGCGCTGAAGATGCACATCTCACCCGCGCAGCGATAGCCGTTCCCCTCGGGTGCGCCTCCGCTCCCCCTCAGCGCTCCGAGTGCTGAGGGGCGCCCAGGGGCACCCGCACCTCGGCCACGGTGCCATGGGCCTCCGCTCTTCCCCGCAGCACGATCGAGCCACCCAGTTGACTGACCACGAGACTGCGTACGATCGACAGGCCCAGTCCGGGTGAGTCCTCGAGCACGAACGTCGACGGGAGCCCCACACCGTCGTCGGTGACCTGCACCAGAAGCTCGTCACCGTGATTGCGCAGACTCACGAGGACATGGCCCTCGGCCATCACCTCGTCGTGATCCTCGGCAATCTCGGGAAACGCATGATCGACGGCGTTCTGGAGCAACTCGGTGAGCACCACCGCCAGGGGTGTTGCGACCCGGTCGGCCAGCGTTCCGGCGTCACCCTCGACCACGAAACGCACCGGGCGCTCCGGAGACGAGACGCTGTCCTCGACCATGCGAACCAGTGGGCGCACGATCTCGTTGAACGGCACCTCGTCGCCGGCCGCTCGGGAGAGAATCTCGTGTACCAGCGCAATCGATCGGATGCGACGGACCGATTCCTCGATGGCCACCTTCGCCTCGGGTGAGGTGAGACGACGACCCTGCAGACGCAGAAGTGACGAGATGGTCTGGAGGTTGTTCTTGACACGGTGATGGATCTCCCGGATGGTCGCGTCCATCGAGACCAACATCCGGTCACGACTGCGCAGGTCGGAGATGTCACGCAACAGCACCAACGCACCGGTGACCCCGCCGTCCGCCAGCAACGGGAGACAGCGCAGCAGGACCGTCACGTCCTGGCCTCGTTCGATCTCCTCGGTGATGGGCGATCCGGTGCCCATGGCAGTCCGAATCGCCGCCTCCTCCAGACCGAGCTCGCTGAGTCGCATGCCCTGCGCGTTGGCGTGCACACCCACGCGATGCAGGGCGGAAACGGCGTTGGGCGAGGCGTATTCGACACGACCGGCGCCATCGAGAACCAGCACCCCGTCGCCCACCCGGGGGGCCTCCTCACCTTCGGCACCGTTCTCGGGAAACGGAAACGTGCCGGCGGTGATCATCTGGGCGAAGCGCACGAACACGTTGTTGTACACACGCTCCAGATCACCGTTCTGGCGAGCGAACGACGGGAGCGATTCCCGTGAGCAGATGGCAACCACCTCGTCCCCACTGCGCACCGGCAGGCACATCACGCGAACCCGTTCCGCCTCCGCCTCCAGGCTCAACCCGAGGTTCATCTCGCCCTCGACGATCTCGCCCGTCCTGATCGCCCGGGCGACGAAGGGACGGTCGATCTCATCGACGACCTGTCCGACGAAATCCTGCCGGTAGACCGTTTGGTTGGTGGTCGGGCGAATCTGGGCGATGACGAGAAACCTGCCGTCGCCTTCGCCGCCTTCGAGGGGAACGAACAACAACAGATCGGCAAAGGACAGATCCGCCAGAAGGCCCCACGATGCGACCAGGCGCTGTAGATGGCTCAGCTCCGGCGCCCCCAGGTCGGTGTGCTCGCGAACCAGCTCAGCGAGACTGGCCATGCGCCCTGGTCATCGTTCAGCCCTGCGCCTCGCCGGTCATGACGCCGGCCTCGATCGGAACCAGGTGACGTTGCCGACCGCGGAACGCCGCCAGGTTCTCGTAGCCCGCCGCCGCCAGGAGGCTCCTCAGATCGTCGCCCCGCTCGGCAACGCGATCGTGGCTGTGCGCATCGGATGCCGTCGTCACCGGGACGCCTCGGGCGCCAAATCGGCTGAGCAACGGCAGCGCGGGGTAGGCCGCCGCCAACGGCTTTCGCCATCCTGCCGCGCTCACCTCGGCGGCGATCCCCGAGCCTGCGGCGGCATCGGCCATGCGGTCGTAGAACTCGTCGGGCACCGCCGGCATGCGCCCGGTGATCGCGCAAAGATCGGGATGCGCGAGCACATCACAGACCCCGGAGTCGGCCAGCTCTTCGAGGGCCAGGGTGTAGCTGTGCCAGATCGACTCGATGGACCGGGCATCCCATTCGGCGGCAAACGCCGGAACGGTGAGATTGTCGAAGCCCCACGCGCCGATCCAGTGGACCGAGCCGAGCAGGACGTCGAAGGGATAACCCGCCAGGAGGGAGGCCACCTTGTCCATGCGGTCGGGATAGTGGTCGACCTCGAGACCGAGCACGACCGGGAGCCCGGCCGCCTTTGCCGCAAGGACCACCTCGACATAGCGATCGAGGTCGGCCCCCTGCTCCTCGGTCCATTTCCGGGCCATGTGGTGCGCCAGGTTCGGATCGGGGTCGTCGTCCCAGAAACCGGCGAGCGCGCCTGCCTGCTCGAAGCGATAGAAGTGCTCGGTCAGCGCGATCTCGGTGACCCCCGCTGCGACAGCCCGTTGGCAGTACTGCGCAACCTGGTCGATCGTGGCGTCCAACGAGCGTGGACCGTGCTCCCAGAGGTGAAGGTGGTAGTCGAGCACCCACCCATGTTAGGCAGCCGGAGGAGCTCGCCCACTCGTGCGGGTTCGATGCAGGGCCTCGACCTCGACGCCACATCGTTCGCAGGTCGAGCGTGCCCGGTGATCGCAGGTGAGGAGCGTGGCGCCTCAGCGCCAGATCTGCTCGCCCATGCGGGCGAGACCGGCCACGTCGTAGATGTCGTCCTCGAAAAACGGGACCGAGACCATGACCTCAGGTGCGGTGGCAAGCTCGGCGCGCTGCTCGGCTTCCCTCTTGCCAACCAGCTGAAAGTTCCGGAAGCTCATACCTACCTCGGTGAGGACCCGTGCGACGGTGGACCGGTCACCGAGCTCGGCCACCTGCTCGGCCTCCAGCCCGCTCAGCACCTCCTTCGGTGCGCTGATCAACTTGTCCGCGGCGGCGGAGACCTCGGGGTCGAGCAGGTAGCCCGGGAGCACCTTGTTGAGGACGAGCCCACCCAGATGCAGTCCCTTGGCCTGCAGTGCCTTGATGAAGAACTCGGCTTCTCGCAGGGGAGACGGCTCCAACGTGGAGACGACGATGAAGGTGGTGCGGCGATCACCCAGCACGCGTTCGACCGCCTTGGCGCGCTCCACGAAACCGTCGTGCATCGACTGGAACAGCATGAAGAACTCGGCGATGTCCTGCAGGAAGGCCGAGCCCAGGATGCGATCGGCAATCTGGTAGAAGGGCTTGGACGCCACGCTGACGATGCGACTGCGGTAGGGGACGAGCAGCCAGCGCAGCAGGCGGCTGGAGAAGAAGTCGGCCATGCGGGCCGGGGCCTCGAGGAAGTCGAGCGCATTGCGCGTCGGGGGCGTGTCGACCACGATCAGGTCGTAGACGCCCGAGGAATGCAACTCGTAGAGCCGCTCCATCGCGATGTAGTCATGGCTCTGCACGAAGCGGCCGGTGACGTTCTTGTACATGGGGTTGGCCAGGATGGCGTCTCGCGTGGCGGCATCGGGCGCGTGGCGCACGATGAGGTCGTCCCAGCTCTGCTTGGTGTCAAGCATGGCTGCCCACAGCTCGCCCCGCGGCTCGACGCCACCGGCGGCCAGCGCCGCCGAATCGACCCGGGTCTCGACGTTGCCGAAGCTCTCGAGGCCCATCGCGTTTGCCAATCGCCGTGCCGGATCGACGGTGAGCACCAGGACCTTGCCGCCCAGGTGTATGGCCGCCATGGTGGCCAGCGTCGCAGCGGTGGTGGTCTTGCCGACCCCGCCGGACCCACAGGTCACCACGATCTCCTTGGCGGCGAGCAGTTGCTCGAGCGAGACGGTCTCGGTCATCAGTAACCGATCTCCTCGCCGAGGGCGACAGCCAGCTGATTCGTGGCGCGCAACCCGTCGGCTCGGGTGAACAACTCGGGAATGTAGAAGACCGGCATGGTGGGGTCGAGTCCCTCCCGCAGACGTGCCAGATGCCGGGAACGCGTCCGGCGCAATCGCACGGCGAGATGTGCCGCCTCGAGCACCTGATCGACCTTGTCGCCCGCTGCCTCACGCAGCGCGCCGACCAACGCCGGTTCCCGCAGCGCGTCGAAGATCTCCTCCTCGCCCCGCCCGAACAACTCGGGCAGCACCCGATTGACGACCACCGCTGCCACGTCGACGTTGGTGTCCTGCAACGCGTCGAGGAGCTCGAGCGACTCGGTGACCGGCATCTCCTCCGGTGAGGTCACCACCACCACGCCCGTCGTCGCGGGGTCACCGAGCAGATCGAGCATCCAGTCGGTCTGATCACGGATGAGCCCCACCGAGACAAGCTCGTTGATGGCCTGGGGCGCACGAAGCTGACCGACGATGTGACCGGTGGCCACGGCGTCGACCACCACCAGGTCGTAGTTCCTCTCACGCACCTCGTGGGCCAGCTTGCCGATGGTCAGGATCTCCTTGACCCCGGGTGCGGCGTTGGCGATGAAGTCGAAGGTTCGCGCCAACGGGCCGACCCGGGCGACGAGGGGCAACTTGAGCTGCAGGCTCAGGTACTCCTTGAGCGACTCCTCGGTGTTCATCGACATGACATGCAGGCGGGGCTGGACCTCACGAGGCTGAAAACCGACGTCGACGACCTCGAAGAAATCGGCCAGGTTGCCCTTGGCGTCCACCTCGCAGGCCAGCGTGCGCTTGCCCTGTTGCGAGCCGAGAAGCGCCAGCCCGGCAGCGATGGCCGACTTCCCGACCCCGCCCTTGCCGGTGACGAACAACAGCCGCCGACTCAGGACGTCGTCGGCAAGATCCCCCATGACGCCCGCCGGCTCTACGAAATACCGAAGCCGATGTTGCGATCGCCGCTGGGGCTGCCGATCTCGACATAGGCGACCTTGTCGGCCGGTACGCCGACCTGACGCTCCTTGCGGTCGGTCAACCACAGCACGCCCGAACCGCCCGTCAGGACCTTCTCGATCTCCGCACGAAGCTTCTTGACGTCGGTCTTCTCGTCGAGCTCGATGTCGATTTCCTTCGGTGAATACGTCACTCCGATGCGCACATCCACGACACGATCTCCTCTGCTGGGCGGAACGGTTGCCAGCATAGATCGCCGCCGTTACGGCCGTGGTCAGATGATCTTCAGCGCGGCGTTGTACCGACGGCGCGGAGCGAGCTCGCCGTCGATCTGCTCGGCCAGGTGGGTGAAGACCTGT
>JACOTK010000036.1 GCA_016178435.1 Actinomycetota bacterium | reverse complement strand
CGCCGCCTTTCGGGCCGAGCACCCCGCAGGTGTCGTCATCGCTCATCCCGAGACCTCCTACGAGGTGTGCGATGCCGCCGATGAGGTCGGCTCGACCGACTTCATCATCAGGGCGGTCGAGGCTGCTCCAGCGGGGACGACGTTGGCGATCGCCACCGAGATCCACCTCGTGCAGCGCCTGGCCAACGAGAACCCCGACAAGACCGTGCTGTCCCTCGACCCGATCGTGTGCCCCTGCTCGACCATGTTCCGCATCGACGCCCCCCACCTCGCATGGGTGCTCGAGAACCTGGTCGAGGGCAACGTCGTCAACCGGATCACCGTCGAGCCCGACATGGCTCAATGGGCCCGCATCGCCCTCGAACGGATGCTCGCGATCACCTGATCGGATGGAAACGTGGTGACGACGGCGGGTCGTTACCTCAGCACTCGAACCGCCAGACGACGAACTTCGGCATCAAGAGCACTAGAAGACGCTTGTCCCACCAGGGCCCACGAGTAGGCCCACGACAATGAGCAGCAGGCCATAGACCACTTGCCCCCGCAGAAGCGAGGACAAGCCGGCTACAACAAATACCACTGCCAGAATCCAAAGCAACAAGGTCATCTTGATCCCTATCGTCGTAGTGATTACCGAGGAGCCGACCGACACCTACCGCTCAGGAGGCACCCTTCGTCCAAGGCGGAGAGATCGATGGTCATCCTGCCGCCTCGCGAACGAAACACTCGTCTCAGCTGCCCGACAGCTTCTTCTTCGCGTCGTCGATCGCGTCGTCAACCTTGTCCTTGACCCGGCTCACGGCCTCCTTCAGCTTTCCGCCGGCTTCGTCAGCCTTGCCTTCCCTCTCCAACTTCTCATTGTCGGTAAGGTCGCCCACTGCCTGCTTGAGCTTGCCCTTGGCTTGATCGAGATCCTTGTCCATGATTTCTCCTTCCATAGTTTCGAGTACGTCCATCGGTGCCCGTGCCGGGCACGATGATGATGTTCCCCTGGATGTCGAAGCTTCTACATGGATCACTGGCACTTTACCGCGGCAAGGCCGATGACTCCACCCGCCCACCGCCGCGCGTTCCTTCAGGACACGTTCCTTCAGGACACGTCACATCACGTGACCTCTTTTCAGGAGAGGGGCCAGGAACTTGCCGGTGTAGCCGGCCTCGGTCTTGGCGACCATCTCGGGGGTGCCCTCGACGACGATCGAACCGCCCCCGTTCCCGCCCTCGGGTCCGAGGTCAATGATCCAGTCCGCGGTCTTCACCACATCGAGGTTGTGCTCGATGACCAGCACGGTGTTGCCCTGATCGACGAGGCGGCCGAGCACGGTGAGCAGCTTGCGGATGTCCTCGAAGTGCAGGCCCGTCGTTGGCTCGTCGAGGATGTAGATGGTGCGCCCCGTCGAACGCTTGGCCAGCTCGCTTGCCAGCTTGACCCGCTGGGCTTCGCCCCCCGACAACGTGGTCGCTGCCTGGCCGATGCGAACGTAACCAAGGCCGACGTCGCACAGGGTCTGCAGGTGTCGGGCGATGGTCGGCTGGTTGGCGAAGAATGCCACGGCCTCCTCACACGACAGGTTCAACACCTCGGCGACGTTCTTGCCCTTGAACAGGATGTCGAGCGTGTCGCGGTTGTAGCGGGCGCCCTTGCAGACCTCGCAGGGCACGTAGACATCGGGCAGGAAGTGCATCTCGATCTTGATGGTGCCGTCTCCCGCACACGTCTCGCAGCGTCCACCCTTGACGTTGAACGAGAATCGACCCGGCAGATAGCCCCGAACCTTGGCCTCGGTGGTCTGGGCGAAGAGCTTGCGGACATGGTCGAACACCCCGGTGTAGGTCGCCGGGTTCGAACGGGGCGTACGTCCGATGGGCGATTGGTCGATGGCGATGACCTTGTCGAGATGCTCGAACCCCTCGATCGACTTGTGATGCCCGGGCGCCATCTTGGAGCGGTAGATGCGCTGCATCAGCGCCCGCAACAGGATGTCGTTGACCAGCGTGGACTTCCCCGACCCCGAGACTCCGGTGACCGCCACGAAACAACCCAACGGAATGTCGACGTCAACATCCCGGAGGTTGTTCTCGGTGGCGCCTCGCACCCCCAGCCACTGATCGCCCGGGGAACGGCGCACCTCGGGAACGGGGATCGTTCGTGCCCCGCTCAGATACCGACCGGTCAGCGACCGCTCCTCGGTGAGCAGGCCGACCACGGGCCCTGCATAGACCACCTCGCCACCGTGCTCGCCGGCGCCCGGACCGATGTCGACGACGTAGTCGGCCACCTTGATGGTGTCCTCGTCGTGCTCGACCACGATGACGGTGTTGCCGAGGTCGCGCAGGCGCACCAGCGTCTCGATCAGGCGATGGTTGTCACGCTGGTGCAGGCCGATCGACGGCTCGTCCAGCACGTAGAGGACCCCGACCAGCGCCGAGCCGATCTGGGAGGCCAGCCGGATGCGCTGCGCCTCACCCCCGGCCAAGGTCCCTGAGGCACGATGCAGGCTGAGATAGCCGAGGCCCACGTCGAGCAGGAACCCGACACGGGCGTTGACCTCCTTGACGACCCGCTGGGCGATGAGCCTCTCTCGCTCGCTCAGCACGAGATCGCCGAGCACCTTGGCCGCGTCCGCGATCGACAGTGAGCACAGCTCGAAGATGTTGCGCCCGCCGACGGTGACGGCCAGGGACTCGGGTTTCAGCCGAGCCCCCTCACAGATCTGACAGGGCACCTCACGCATGTAGGACTCGATGTACTCACGTTGGCGGTCGGAGTCGGCCTCGGTGTGACGCCGCTTCAGGTAGGGAACCACCCCCTCGAAGTTGGTGGCGTAGGTGCGGGTCTTGCCGTAGCGGTTGCG
>JACOTK010000035.1 GCA_016178435.1 Actinomycetota bacterium | reverse complement strand
CGTACGCGGCGGGTGCGAGGGTTGTCCTGGCAACGTCCTCGAAGTCCGACAGATTGACGATGGCGCTCATCGGGCTACCGTCGAGCACATGTGCCGTCGCTCGTTGCCACTCGTCTTTGCCGGTTGGACCATCTTTGTGTGGGGAAATCGCATCGCGAACATCCTTGACGATGGTCGGACCTTCAGCGCAACTCGGACGTTGAGCCTGGGCTTTGCCGGCTCGGTCATTGCGCTCGCCGTCGTGGTCGTGGTCGCCGACCTGCGAGGGGGCCGGCCTTCCTGGCCCCTGCCGGCGCTGGTGACGGCGACGATCGCCGTCTGGGCGGTGCGCGTGCCCTTGATCGTGCTCAATGCCGATCACGGTGTCGGGTTCAAGCTCGTTCATGCGGCGCTCGCCGCCGTGTCGATCGCCCTCGGCGCAACGGCATGGCGTGAGGTGCGGGTGGCGAGAAGGACGATCCACGCCCAAGCGCTGCCGAGGGCATAGCCGGCCAGGACATCAGTCGTCCAGTGCACACCCAGGTAGAGCCGCGAGAACCCCACCACAAGACAGACCACGACGGCAGCGCACCAGACGGCGACCTTGCGGGACCACCGGTCCATCGCCGCTGCTGAGAGCATCGCCAATGTGACCGCGACGGCGGTTGTTTGGGTCGTGTGAGCGGAGGGAAACGCATAGCCGGGGGCAACCGCCACGATGGCGCCGATCTGTGGGCGAGCCCGGCCGACGAGGGGTTTGATCAGGTCGCAAAGCACGATTGCCCCACCGAGGCCGAGTAGGAGATTGGTCATGACCGACCACCTGTCGGTTCGACGTCGCACGACAATGCCGACGACGGCGACCAGGGCAATCAGAACCGTCGAGCTGCCAAGGACGGTGAGGTCGCTCATGGTGGTGGTCAGCCATCCGACGCGATGCGCTGCAAGGTACCGCGCGACCGGCACGTCGATGCGGACGGAATCGTCTCCGCCGACCACGTCCTGGATCAGCGATCCAAGTATCCAGCCGATAGCGGTGAGGACAGCGAGCTGGACGGTCAGGGCGAGTCCGAGGGCGTTGCCGGGGCGGAAACGATCGGCCAGAAAGTGAAGTCGGTTTCGGTAGCGATTGGTCAGTGCGGCCAGTCGGGGTCTTTCGAGCTGTCGGACGACGACGCTGCGCACCTGGTCGGGGTGGCGGGCGATCAATCGCCCGACAAGGACCACCGACGCAACCGTGGCGCCGAGTCCCAGAAGGAGCAATCCCGCCTGGCCTGCATAGTGCTCCACTCGTCGGTAGGACGACCCGGCCGTGTAGCCGGCGAAGACCATTCCCGGCGCCCATACAAGTGCTCCGGCGGCATTCCAGAACAGAAAACGGCGATACGGCATGCCGGTGGCGCCGGCAATGGCAGGGACAAGGGCTCGCAACACACCGATGAATCTGCCCCCGAGAATGGCCCGGCCGCCATTGGAGGCAAGGTAGGCCTCGGCGCGCCTCCACCGCTCCCTGCCGACCTTCGCGCCGAGGCGGCTTCGCTGCAGGCCCGGGCCGAGATGGCGGCCGATTTCGTAGCCGACAGAGTCGCCGACGATGGCGCCCAGCGCGGCGGCGCCCATCATGATGCCCAGCCCGGCGTTGTTCTGGTGGGCGATGTAGCCACCGGACAGCAAGGCGAGCTCGCCGGGAATGAACAGCCCGACGAACGCCGAGGCCTCGAGGGCGGCAAGGAGGCCGACGATGACGTAAGCGGCGGGGCCGCCGACGGAGCTCAGCGCGTCGAACACGTCGGGATCACTTGTTGGCGCTGATGACCAAACGCAATGGTGTGCCGTTGAGGTCCGACACCAACCGTGTGACACCGGGATTGAGGAGCCGATTGACCCCGATGACCGTGCCTGCGCCCACGAGCAATCCGGCGACGACGTCGCTCGGATAATGAGCTCCGACATAGACCCGAGCGAGGGCCATGAGGACGGCCAGAGCGACGGCGATCAGTCCGAGGCGCCGCCCGACGAACCACAGACCCATGGCGACGGCTCCGGCTGCCGTGGCATGATCACTCGGGAACGAGAAGTCCGTGGTCCGGCTGATGAGCACCTGGGCCGACGGCATCATGTCATAGGGGCGGGCCCGTTCAACGACATGGCCGAGGAGCTGAGTCGCACCCAGGGCAGCGAACACGGCAAGTCCGGTGGAGACGGCTCTCGCGACAATGGCAGGATCGGATTCCCGGCGACCTTGCCACCAGGCGACCAACAACGCCAGGGCGAACAGTCCGATGCCATATTTGGCAAAGCACACGGCCGCGGGGTGCAGCCATGGCGTCCGGCGGGAGAGGTGATTGACGGAACGGTAGATCGACGAGTCCATCGGACGTCCTTGTGAGTTGTAGTACAGACTGAGTGTAACAGCAGTTACATCCAGGGGCGGGGTACGATGACCAAATGGAGTGGATCGTCGCCTTCGTTCGCCTGCCCTCGGAGCCATCTCGACATCGGGTGGCCGTGTGGCGGGAGCTTCGTTGCGGGGGAGCCCTTCCCCTTGGCGCGGGAACCTGGGCTCTTCCGGCCACGCCGCTTGCGGCTGAGACCTTGGACAAGGTGCAGGAGCTCGTCGAGCGCGCTGCCGAGGGCATGCTGCTGCTTCTCGATGCCCGGGGCCGGGATGATGCGTCGGGGAGCCGGCTTCGGGAGCTTTACACCGCGGCGCGTGAAGAGGAATGGGTCGAGTTCCTGAGCGACTGCTCGAAGTATCACGCCGAGCTCGAGCGTGAGATCGAGAAGCAGAAGTTCACCTTGGCCGAGCTCGAGGAAGAGGAGCAGAGTCTTGACCGTCTGCGACGGTGGCACCGGCAGATTGCGTTACGGGATATCTTCACGGCGCCGTCGGCAGGCGCCGCAGATGCGGCGCTCCGGGAGAGCGTCGAGCGCCTGGATGATTTCGCCGAGCGGGTCTACCGCGCGCTCGATCACTGACTGCATTCACGAAGTGAACCTCCCGGTGCACCACAGCGCGCCGGAGTCGCCGAGGATCGAGACGGCGTGCACGTCTTCGGCGTCGACGACGAGATCGGTTCCCCAGCTTCCGTTGCGTTCAAGGAGATCACCAACCCCGAGATCGATGGTTCGACCATCGTCCAGGACGATTTGGAGCCGGTAGTTTCCGGGCTGCGCGCCGGTCCGCTCGTTCCTCCATGCCGGGATCGAGACGAACAGCCACGACGGTGCCCCGTCGTAGCGCCATGCCCTTCCGACGTTTTCCCCTGCCGGCGTGACCATGGTCGCCTCCGCCAGGGACTCGGTGGTGCCGGCGCTCCAACGGCCGATTCCAATGGCGACAAGAAGCACCAGGGCCGCCGCCATCGTTGTCAGGACACGTCGCCGGTAGCGGGGCGCCGGCGCCGAGGGCGTCAGTCGACGCAGCACTCCCGACTCGAAGCCGGCCGGCGGCTCGGCCTCGGCGGCAGCGAGCTGGAGGAGCTCGACCACCTCGGCAAGCTCGGCAACCCTTGTTCGACATGGGCGACAGGCGCGAAGGTGTTCAAGGCCCATGGCCCGTTCCCGT
>JACOTK010000034.1 GCA_016178435.1 Actinomycetota bacterium | reverse complement strand
TGGGCTCCCCCACCGGAACACGAACGACGACCGACGTACCGTCCTCCAGGGAACAGATCAGATGGTGCTCATGACCCAGTGCCTCGACGAGGCGGACCCGCGCCCGGACACCGAGCGCAGGGCCGACCTCATCGCCCGCCCTCTGCGCCGGCAACCGGAGATGCTCGGGACGTATGCCGACGTGCACCTTCGCTTCGAACGGTTGGGCATCGAGCAGTGCGGACAGAGCCGGCGACACACCGAACGCCCCTCCCGGCACCCGCACCACACGGTGGCCGGCCTCGTCGAGAACCGTTCCGTCGACGATGTTCATCGGTGGGCTGCCGATGAACTGCGCGACAAAGACATTTGCCGGCCGGTCGTACACATCCTGAGCGGTCCCCACCTGTTGCAGCACGCCGTTCAACATCACGGCCACCCTGGTTGCCATGGTCATCGCCTCGACCTGATCGTGTGTGACGTAGACGAACGAGGTGTGCAATCGCTGCTGGAGCTCGACCAACTCGCCGCGGGTCTGCGTGCGGAGCTTGGCATCGAGATTGGACAGGGGCTCGTCCATGAGGAACACCGCAGGACGTCGCACAAGCGCTCTCGCCAACGCCACACGTTGACGTTGACCGCCGGAGAGCTCACGAGGTTTGCGGTTCATGAGGGGCAACAGATCCAGCTGCTGTGCGACCTCTGCCACCAGCGCCTCTCGCTCGGCTGAGGGAACCTTGCGGGCCCTGAGTGGAAACTCGATGTTCTGACTGACCGACTTGTGTGGATAGAGGGCGTAACTCTGAAAGACCATGGCCACATCACGGTCCTTCGGGTCCACGCCGTTGACCACCTGACCGTTGATGCGCACGACTCCTCTCGTGGGTTCGTCGAGCCCCGCGATCATGCGCAGGGCGGTTGATTTTCCGCACCCCGACGGCCCCAGCAGCACCAACAACTCGTCATCGAGCACGTCCAGGCTGAGCTGATCGAGGGCAATCACCTCACCGAACTTCTTGGTTACCTGTTCGAACGAGACGACAGCCATGGCACCATGCCCAAACAGTCAGGGGAATCAGTCGGGCACTTCGGTCGCATCGGGAGCCGCCGCCGATTCGGCAACGCTCGTCTTCGCCGGAACCTTCTTCGCTGCTGCCTTCTTCGCTGTTGCCTTCTTCGCCGCCGGCGCCGCCTTCTTGGTCGCCGCCTTCTTCGCCGCGGGCGCCGCCTTCTTGGTCGCTGCCTTCTTCGCTGTTGCCTTCTTCGCCGCGGGCGCCGCCTTCTTGGTCGCGGGCACCTTCTTGGTCGCTGCCTTCTTCGCCGCGGGCGCTGCCTTCTTGGCCGCTGCCTTCCCGGCTGTCGCCTTCTTCACCGAAGGTGTCTTCTCCGCAACCTCGATCACCTCCTCGGCGCCGTCCCCGAGGACCACCGTTGCAGCATCGGTCACACGTGTCGCGCCCATTGCACCTGTCGCCGGAGCCCTTCCGGCGGGAGTCCTCCTGGCGGGAGTCCTCCTCGTCGCTGTCGTCTCCCTCGGAACCGGCTCGGACTCCGCGCCCGTCCGGGTTGGTTCCTCTCCGTCCTCCTCGGAGATGCCGGCGAGCATCGCTGCGTCGATCTGCTCGAACCCCGGGAGGGCGAGATCGATGCCTCGGCGTGGCGCATCAAGAGCCTGAACCACGAAGGTCCTCACCTCACCCATGTCCAGGACATCCCTCGGCCCACGTGGCGCGGGATCGCCCATGCGTTTGGTCGGCACATAACAACGGGCCTCGCCCACCATCACGTATGCGCCGTGGCTCGAAAACTCCACCACCTCACCGTCGACCGTGGAGCCAACCGGGTGGGCGGCAATGAACTGCACAAAGGGCATGGGTGCATTGACCGGCACCACCGGCCTCGGCGGGACGTTCCCCCCACGCCTGCGCTGGGCTCCTGCTGCGCCGGCCGCTCGGGTTCCCCTCGACGTACCCGCTCCGTTCTCGGTAGCAGGCCCGGGTTCGCGCCTCGGTCCTGCTGTCGGGGGCGGACCCTTCGGTGTCGGGGGCGGACCCTTCGGTGTCGGGGGCGGACCCTTCGGTATCGGGGGCGGGCCCTTCGGTGTCGGGGGCGGACCCTTCGGTGTCGGCACCCGGCTCTTGCGGGGCTCAGCGGCGCGACTGCTCGAAGCCCTGGCCGACGATCCGCGCTCGGGGTCGCGAGCGGCCTTGACTGCCTGGCGGCTGCGCGGCCCACGCACCGGGCTGCGAAACGCAAAGACCCACCCCACCTCGGGGACGGCCTTGCCCCCGATGAGTCGTCCGTTGTTGAACAACCACGTGTACTCGCCGTGAAACTCCTGGAAGGAATCGTTCGAGAACACCGTTGCGCCCGAGCGGTCCGCAATCTCCAGCAGAAACTTGTCGCCCCGTCCGATGGTGCCGGCAGGCGGGGTGATCACCTCGCCGTTCTCGTGAGCCTCCTCGAACAGCTCGCGCTCGGAGGCATCGATACGGTGCTCGAAGGTGGCATCAACCACAACCGTGCAGATGTCGTGGGGGTACTGATCGAGGAAGGCGCGCACACCTTCGTCGAGCTGTCGAAGGCTCGGCGTGCTTCGACCTTCGGTCGCGATGTTCGAGCCATCGACGACAACGTGAGTTGGGGGTAAAGACATGGCAGACCTAGTCAAGCATCTCTGAGCAGGCGCCGGGCGCATACCCGCCCGGCTCTCGCAGGTGTGGACACCCCCTACAGGTCGGCAAAGGTGGCATCGAGAAGGTCTTCGAGCTCTTGAAGGTGCACTGCATGGCTACCCGTTGCCGGACTGCCCGATTCGTGGCGGCTCGCGTGCAACAGGCTCACGCCATCGGGCAACAGGTCCAGAAGCCGCCCGTGCACGAACGGCCACGCGCCCATGTTCCTGGGCTCCTCCTGCAGCCACAACAACGAGCGGGCATGCCCGTAACGAGCCATCAACTCGGCAATCTGCTCGTCGGGGAAGGGGTAGAGCTGCTCCACGCGCACCACTGCCACCGAAGCACCGGTATCCGCCTTGCGCCTCAATGCGTCATATGCCACCTTGCCCGAGCACAGGATGACCCGCTGCACCTCGGATGGGTCCTCCACGGTCTCGTCGTCGAGCACCTCGTGAAACGAGCCGGTGGTCAGGGCATCGACGCTGCTGCGTGCCTCCTTTGCCCGGAGCAGATACTTCGGCGTCACCACGATCAGGGGTTTGTGAACCTCCTGTCGCACCTGACGACGGAGCAGGTGGAAGTACTGCGCGGCCGTGGTGGCGTTCACGACCTGCATGTTGTCCTCGGCGCACAGGGTCAGGAATCGCTCGACACGGCACGAGCTGTGCTCGGGACCCTGTCCGTCGTAGCCGTGGGGCAACAACAGCACCAGGCCCGAATGCTGAGACCACTTGTCCTCGGCGGCGGCGATGAATTGATCGATGATGATCTGCGCACCGTTGACGAAGTCACCGAACTGGGCTTCCCAACAAACGAGGGCATTGTCGTGCACCAGTGAATAGCCGTACTCGAAGCCGACCGCCGCGTATTCCGAGAGCAGCGAATCGTAGATCCAGAACTTTCCCTGTGGACGGAGAAGGTGTGCCAGTGGGGCGTACTCCCCACCGGTGTTCTGATCGACCAGGACGGCATGACGCTGTGAAAAGGTCCCGCGACGGGAATCCTGGCCCGCAAAACGAATGTCACGACCTTCGAGCAGGATCGAGCCGAACGCGAGCGCCTCGGCGGTCGCCCACTCGACCTGGCCCTCCTCGTAGAGCTTTGCACGTGCATCGAGCTGTTTGGCCAGGCGAGTGTGCACGGTGAAGCCCTCGGGGGTCGTGTTCAGCGTGGCGAACACCTCGTCGACCACCGCTCGCTCGATGCCGGTCGGTATGTGGTCCAGCACCCCCACCCCACCCGAGGAGAGCAGTGCCCGAACAGGCTCCGCCGGCTTCAGCGCCCGCGTCTCGTCCAGGGCGGTCTGCAGACGCGCCGAGAAGTCGGCCAAGGCCCCTTCGGCTTCCTCGATCGTGATGAAACCGCGCTTGACCAACGACTCGACGTAGAGCTTGCGCACCGAGCGACGGGCGGCAATGCGCTGATACATGAGGGGCTGGGTGAAGCTCGGATCATCCGCCTCGTTGTGTCCGTGACGCCGGTAGCACACGAGGTCGATGACCACATCCTTGTGGAAGGCCTGACGAAACTCGAAGGCGAGACGCGCGACTCGCACGCATGCCTCGGGGTCGTCACCGTTCACGTGGAAGATGGGGGCCTGGACCATCTTCGCCACGTCCGTGCAGTACCACGACGACCTTCCGTACTCCGGAGCCGTCGTGAAACCGAGTTGGTTGTTGATCACCAGATGGACGGTGCCACCCGTGCGGTAACCCTTCAGGTCCGAGAGGTTCAGCGTCTCGGCAACAACGCCCTGGCCGGCAAATGCGGCATCGCCGTGTATCAGAACAGGAAGAACCGAGAATGCCGCGGGATCGTCGATGCGGTCCTGCATGGCACGCACCATGCCCTCGACGACCGGGTTGACCGCCTCGAGGTGCGACGGGTTGGCCGCAAGCTCCACGGGGATCTCCACGCCTTTCCGGCTTGTGAACACCCCCTTCGCTCCCAGGTGGTACTTCACATCACCCGAGCCCTGCACCATGTTGGGGTCGACCGCTCCCTCGAACTCCATGAAGAGCTGTTGGTAGCTCTTGCCGACGATGTTGACGAGCACGTTCAACCGGCCGCGGTGCGCCATGCCCATGACCGCGCTCTGCATCCCCGCATCGGCTGCCGCCTCCAGGACGGCGTCGAGCAGCGGCACCGCCGACTCGGCGCCCTCGATCCCGAATCGCTTCGCCCCGACATACTTGGTCGCGAGAAAACGTTCCAGGGCCTCGGCCGCATTGAGCTTGGCCAGGATGTGTCGCTGCCCCTCGATGTCGATCGAGACGCTCACGCCCTCGACCCGTTCCTGCACCCATTGCTTCTGCTCGGGCTCCTGGATGTGCATGTACTCCACCCCCACCGTGCGGCAGTAGGCGTCGCGGAGCAGGTGCAACACCTCGCCGAGTGGCATGCGGTCACGACCGGCTAGACCTTGGGACAGGAACTCGCGATCGAGATCCCAGAGGGTGAACCCGTAGGTGGCGGGATCGAGCTCGGGATGCGTGTGAGGCTCACGCCATCGGAGTGGATCCAGATCCGCGATCAGGTGGCCCCGCACGCGGTACATGTTGACGAGGGCGTTGAGTTGCATCTGCTTCTGCAACAACGCCTCGGTGCCCTCGAGGGGGTTGACGTCCCGACGCCAGAGCACCGCCTCGTAGGGAACGCCCAGCGAGAGGAACACCTCCTGATAGAAGCCGTCGGCGCCCAACAACAACTCGTGGACCCGCTTGAGAAACAGCCCCGACTCGGCGCCCTGGATGATGCGATGGTCGTAGGTCGAGGTGATGGTGACCACCTTCGACACGCCGAGATCGGCCAACACCCGTTCGTCGGCAGCCTGATACTCGGCCGGGTAATCGATGGAGCCGACCCCGACGATCAGGCCCTGACCCGGCATCAGGCGGGGAACCGACTGCACCGTGCCGATGGTGCCAGGGTTCGTGAGGCTGACCGTGACGCCCGCAAAATCGTCCACGCTCAGCTTGTTGGAGCGCACCTTACGGATGAGCTCCTCGTAGGCCGTGTGAAAACCCTGGAAATCAAGGGTGTCGGCGTCCTTGATGCAGGGCACCAGGAGCGCACGGGACCCATCGGGCTTCTCGAGGTCAACCGCGATGCCGAGGCCGACATGGTCGTGACGCGCCACGCCGGGACCGTCGTCGAGCTTGGTGAAAGCAGCGTTCATGACCGGCGCCGACTGCAGCGCCTTGACCACGGCGTAACCGATCAGGTGGGTGAAGCTGACCTTGCCCCCGAGACTGCGCCCCAGATAACCGTTGATGATGCGACGGTTCACCTCGAGGAGCTTTGCGGGGACAACCCGAAAGCTCGTTGCCGTGGGAACACCGAGACTGGCCTCCATGTTGGTGACGATGCGAGCCCCCACCCCTCGGATGGGCTCCGCCTCCC
>JACOTK010000033.1 GCA_016178435.1 Actinomycetota bacterium | reverse complement strand
CTCCAGCTGCGAAGCTGTGGGAAGCTCGCCCTCGGACAAGAGGTGCCAGACCTCCTCCAGGCTGCACGACCTGGCCAACACGATCGCCGAGTACCGGCGATAGTGATAGAAGCCCTCGCGACCGCGGACCTCGCCGATCGTGGTCTCGGCAACGATCACGCCGTCGAGACCGTCGGCAACCCGGCTGCTTGCCGGAGGGTCACTCACCGGCGGTCACCTGGCCCCAAGACCTACTCGCCGGCAGGGTCACCGACCGTGTCACCGGTGCTCATCAAAGACGGCAGAGGCGAATGATCGGTGAAGAGGTGGGCGGCAGGACCCACCCCCGACAACGCATCGGCGGCGAGCACGATTGCGGCCGCGGTGTAGGTCGATCGTTCCCATCCGGGGAAGTTGCGCTCCTCGGGGTAGGTGATGCCGGTGAAATAGGCGCCGTCCTCGTCCCTCAGGCGCTGTGCCCACTTGAACAGGTCGAGCGCCTGACCATCGAGACCGGCGGCGAGATGGGCAAGGGCACACTCGCAGGTCTCTGCGGCCGTGACCCATGGACGATCGCTGACACAGCGAACGCCCTTGCCGGCCATGACGAACGTGTCCCACCTCGCGTTGAGCCGAGACTGCGCGTCGGTCTGATCCAGCACCCCGGCGAGAACCGGGTAGTACCAGTCCATGGCCCAGCGGTCCTTGGACTCGAATGCCTCGGGCACGTTCGCGATGGCGTGCGCCAGGTTCGCGCCGGAGAGCTCCCAGTCGGGTCGCTCGTGGCCGAGGTGCGTGGCGATGGCGATGGCGCAACGCAGGCTGTGGCAGATCGACGAAGACCCTGTGAGAAGGGCAAAGGGCCATGGCGTGCCGTCGGGGTGACGGGCCCACCGGATCTCGCCCCGGGGGGTCTGCAGCTCGAGGACGAAATCGATGGCGCGCTCGACCACGGGCCACATGGTGTCGAGAAACCCGTCGTCCTCGGTGAGCAGGAAGTGATGCCACACGCCCGCGGCGACATAGGCACACACGTTGGCATCGAACTTGGCGTCCTCGACGCTGTCGGCCAGGTAGTACTGATGCCACGAGCCGTCCGGCAGTTGTGTCCCGACGAGCCAGTCGTAGGCACGCTCCGCCTCGGTGCGAAGACCGCCCAGGTCGAGCGCCATGGCCGCCTCGACGTGGTTCCAGGGGTCGGCGTGACCGCCCGGAAACCACGGGATCATGCCCGACGGCAACTGCACCCCCGCGATGGTGTCGACGGTCGCCCTGGCCTGTTCGGCACTGAGCACACCGGGCACCGAGGGTGGGACGACAGGCTGGTGATCACTCATGGGTGCATGCTCCTGGCTGCCGGCTTTCGAGCATAGACGACGAGGCTTTTTCCCACGAGGGGGCTCAACAGCCACTCGGCGACACGTCCCGCTCGCGGCTGGGAGACGATCTCCCAGGTGAGCAGACGCCGATAGGCCCGGACCAGGGCGTGTGACTCGTTCGTCGGCCCGACCGCACAGCGCAGCCACCAGTAGGCGCTGTGCAGGGCATGGGTGCGATGCGAACGCTCTGGTGTCAGTCCCGCCTGAACGAGGCACGAACGCAGATCTGCCTGCCGGTAGATGCGGACATGGCCTCCCTTGACGAAGGGTGCGTGGTATTCGTCGGAGAGCGCCCAGCAGATCTTCTCGGGAAACCAGGAGGGAACCGTCACGGCCATCACCCCGCCGGGTCGCAACACGCGGGCGAGCTCGCGCGCTGCCGCAGCGTCGTCGGTGATGTGCTCCATGACCGCCGAGGCGATGATGCGGTCGAAGGTGTTGTCGGGGAAGGGAAGTTGCAGTGCGTTCGCCCCGATCGCCGCGCCACTCGAACCCGCGGGAAGCTCGCCTGCGCCATGCATGCCCTCGAACACCTGGTGCACGTCCTTCAGCTCGGCAAGGTCGAGGTCGGCGGCGACGACGTGAGCCCCACGTCGAGCAGCCTCGAACGCGTGACGCCCACCACCGCATCCGAGGTCGAGCACGCGGTCACCCGAGTGGAGCCCGAGGTCGCCGTAGCGGACGGTCAGCATGGTTTCAAACGCCTTTTCCGGCGGCTTCGGCCAGGTTGATGACCTCCCGGTACTGCTCGGCGGTTGCCTCGGCGGTGATCGTCCAGGTATAGCGGCGCAACACCCGCTCGCGCCCGGCAGTCCCGAGAGCTTCACGACGGGCGGGGTCGTCGAAAAGATCCAGAATGGTGGATGCCAGGGCGCCGGCGTCACCGGGGGGCACCAGCGCAGCGGTCGTCCCGTCGTCGCCGACGACCTCGGGCAGCGCTCCGCCGGTGGTGGCGACCAGGGGAACGCCGGCAGCCATCGCCTCGACGGCGGGCAGGGAAAATCCCTCGTACAGGGACGGCACGACGGCGATCTCGGCCTCGGCGTAGAGCTCCACGATGCGCTCGTCGCTGACGCCGCTGACGAAGCGCACCCGGGGTTCGAGCCCGAGCCGCTGGATGGTCCGAGCCACCGGTCCGCCGGCGGTGGGCTTGCCGATGACGACGAGCTCGACATCGCTGCGTTCGGTCGAGATCTTGGCCAGGGCTTCGAGCAGGTGCACAAGGCCCTTCATGGGAACATCCGACGACGAGGTGGTCATCAGGCGGCCGGGGACACGTGCGATATCGGGGAGTGGCCGGAACTGCGTCGGATCGACGCCGACGTTCACGACGCGCATCCGGTCCGGGTCGATCCCGTGACCCTTGACGATGTCGCCGAGGGATGATTCCGAGACCGTGACGATGCGCTGCAGCCGACCCGCCACCTTGGTCTGCATGCGGGTGAAGGCGTACCAGCGCTTCAGCGTCATCCGCCGAAAGGGGTTGGCGGCATGGGAGATCTCGATCTCACGGTCGATGGTGATGGGGTGGTGGATGGTGGCCAACACCGGGAACCCCATCCTCTGGATGCCGAGCAGACCCGTGCCCAGCGACTGGTTGTCGTGCACGATGTCGAAGTCGCCGAGACGGTCGGCAAGCGCGCGCTCTGCCCGCAGGCTGAAGGTGTAGGGCTCGGGGAATGCAGCGGTGCACATGAGTGCGAACTCGAGCACGTCGATGCGGGTCTTGAACTCCCACGGCAGTGGAATGCGAAACGGATTGGGCTCCTCGTAGAGCTCCATGCTCGGAAGCCGATGCAGCGGAACCCGCTCGTCGAGCTCGGGATACGGAGGGCCGCTGAACACCTCGACGTGATGGCCGAGCTCGACAAGTGCTCGGGTCAGATGGCGGGTGTACACACCCTGACCGCCGCAATGCCTGTTTCCTCGGTAGACGAGATACGCGATGCGAAGGGGTGAATTTTGTGAGGACATGAACTCACCACGTTGGCGGTTGGCAGGCGGCTGGTCAAGCTTGTGGGGGGATTACCTCCCGAGCGTCCGCCACGGCAGCCGTCGGCGGCCCGAGGGCAGCGTTGTCGGCCAATCGAAAAAAGACGGTTGCGCCCCGATCGACCTCGCCCTTGGCCCACACTTTGCCCTGATGACGCTCGACGATGCGACGAACGATCGCCAGGCCGATGCCGGTGCCGGTGAATTCCTGCGCGGTGTGCAGGCGCTGGAAGGGGTGGAAGAGCTTGTCGACATAGGCCATGTCGAAACCGGCGCCGTTGTCCCGTACCAGGATGACGGTTCGGGTTGGGTCTTCGGGGTCGGCGGCTGACCCAACCTCGATGAACGCGTCAGGCCGGAGGCTGGTGAACTTCCACGCGTTGCCCAGAAGGTTTTCGATCAGCACTCGGGTCAGGACCGCGTCGCCGAACACCACGAGGTCGTCCTGAATGCGG
>JACOTK010000162.1 GCA_016178435.1 Actinomycetota bacterium | reverse complement strand
GTTTTCGGCGCCGTGGACGAGGACACCATCGTGGGGCGTGCCTTCGTGCGCATCTGGCCGCTGAGCCGTTTCGAGCTTTTCTGACGTTCTCAACCCGAACGACGCTGTTCGAACCGTTCTGGCGCGACGGGCTCGGATCGCCACGACGTCCCGCGTTGAGACAGTGTCCCGCGTTGAGACAGCCGGAGCGCTCGTCGTGCTCCGGGATCAGCCCGCGGACGTGATGGCGACAGCCACGCTCGGAAAGCCGGACTTGGCTGCTGCGTCGAATCGGGTCTGTTGTGTCAGGATCGGGGCGCCGAGACCCACGGTGAAGTGCAGACGGCCCTGCCCGTCGGCCGTGACAACGACAGGGGCCATCCCGTTGAACGTCACTCGGTAGGACAGACCTGCCGGGTAGAGCGCTGCCGTCGTCACGTCGAGCTGACCGCTTCCGGAGGCGATGAGGCCGCCGACGCCCACCTGATCGAGATAGGTGAACTCCCGTACCGCTCGTGTGGCGTCGAACGTCCAGTCCCATGCGGAGAAATGGGGCTCCGCGCTGCGGTAGGAGAAGTCGGCGCCAATCGCCGACGCATGGGCGGCATTCGCGGTCTCGAGGATGTAGGGGTAGAGCGCAGCCAATTGGGTGGGCCACAGCGTCCACCCATGGCCGCCCTTGGTGTAGTGGGTGCGGTAGCTGACGCCCGCCGAGTCCAAGCGTTTCGCCAGGCCCTGTGCCATGCGGCGGAAGGCCACCTCCCCGACAACCTCGGTGACAAGCTGCACGGGGTCCGGGTTGACCTTGAGGGGTACGCCGTTGCCCGCTGCGAGGAACACGTTGACGCCACGCAAGTTGGGATAGAGCTGAAATGGACTGTGGTCTTCCCAGACGACCCGTTCCAGGATCGGGTCACCCCACACGCACGGGTCGGGAGGCGCCATCTCGAAGAGATTCCCCGCATAGGCCTGTACGAGGGGGACAAAGGGGTAGCCGGCAAGCATGTCGAGCTGACCGGAGAGCGAACCGGCGACGCCGAAGATCTCCGGATGGCGGGCAGCGTAGAGCACCGACCCGTAGCCGCCCATCGAGAGTCCGGCGATGGCCCGCCCCGCCCGATCGGAACGAGTCGGATAGTTGGCATCGATCCAAGGGATCAGCTCGCGGATGTGGAAGGTCTCCCACGCCGGCGGGGGCTTTCCCTTGTCAGGGCCGAATCGCTCCGCTCCCATCCAGTCGGCATGCCAGCCAACGGTTCCCGCGTCGGGCATGACCGTGATGACCGGCTGGTCCACCGTGGCGATGCCACCCTTCTTGTACCAGTCGAGGTGGTCGCCGGAACGGCCGTGGAAGAGGTAGAGCACGGGGTAGCGGGTCGCCCCTGATGGGTCGTAGTTCGTCGGCAGGAGCACGGAGGCGGCGACGGTGGCGCCATTGAGGGCCTCCGAGCGAAAGGTGATCTCACTGAGCCGGTCGGCCAGGGGCCTGGATCCGACGAGGGTGAGACCGACCTTGGGAGGAGATGTGCGTCTGGTGCACAGAGGTGATGAGCGTTCGACGGTCGTGGCCGCCTGGGCGTTCCAGGTCGACTGACCGGGAACGATGCCGATCAAGCCGACGAGCCCGGCGATACACACGCCCCCTGTGAGTCGGCGCAGACGAGTTCTCATGCATGTGACATTAGACACTCAACGCTCTGCCTCCTGCATCGATTCGCGAACCGTGGCGGCGCAGTATGGGGAGAACGGAGGATGTTACCCTTCGCGTCTATGATTCGCGCCGAACGCGGTCATTGCTGCTGCCATACGGTCGACGTGGTCGCTGTAGACGGCGTCGACACCCATGCGCAACATCGCGTGAAGTTGGTGATCGTGTTGCACGTCCCAGGCAAATGCCACCCGTTCGAAGCGGTGAAAGAGGGTGGTCAGTCCACCGTTCCAATCCTGGTGGGGCATGTTGATGCCGTCGATCCCGAGATCAGCCAGTGTGGCCGCCCGTCGTTCGGGACCCTCAGCGATCGCCCGGAAACGAGTCGAATCGATGAGGTGAATATCGTCGTCGAGCCCGCGCCACGACGCCAGCAGTTCGACCGACGGACTGCACAACCAGAGGTTTGCGAGTGCCTCGCCACCGGCCTCCCTCGCGGTCGCCACGACGATCCGGGCGGCATCGGGATCCTTGACGTCGAGGGAGAGGGGAAGGTCGGTCCCGCAGGACTCGTAGAGCTCGACAAGGCTCGGCATGTGTGGAGGGAGCTCGGTCCGGACGACCCGGGCAAGAGGTCGGCGCCGCGGCCAGGTGCCCGTGACTCCGTCGTGGTCGAGCACGACCTCACCGTCGAGCGTCAGCCAGGCGTCGCTCTCCAGCCCGGTGGCCCCGAGCCGACGCGCCAGCCGGAAGGCATCGAGGGTATTTTCCCGGGCGTGGGCTCGGGCCCCACGATGGGCGAAGCCCAAGGGGGGATCGAGCATCGACGAATGGGTAGGTACCACCCGGGGGAAAATACCATCCGAAATGGTGCGAAACTGCTACGTTCCCCTCAAGGGCAC
>JACOTK010000161.1 GCA_016178435.1 Actinomycetota bacterium | reverse complement strand
CACCCCTCGTTTCGTCAGTCGACTTGCCAGCGGCGAACGATCGGCCAGCATGGCGCAGTACTCGGCGAGACGCGCGTGGAAGAGGGCGTCGTCCACAATCTCACCGACGAGACCGAGTCGGAGCGCCTCGGTCGAGTCAACCGTGCGATTCTCCAACAGGAATCGCATTGCCTGCTCGTAGCCGATCGCCTGAGGGAGCGTCCAGGTCAACCCCCCGTCGGGCGACGCGCCGATGCGTGGGTAGCCTGCGATGAAGCGCAGTCCGGTGGCCCCGAGACGGATGTCGGTTGCCATCGCCAACGCCATGCCTGCCCCCGCTGCAACGCCGTTGATGCCGCCCACCACCGGCTTGTCACACAGCTCTCGGAACAGCAGGGGAATGCGGCTCACCCACGACAGGTCGTCGAGAAACTCCTCCTGTGGCGTGAGGGGTGAGCCCGCCATGCCCGCGCCCGTCAGGTCGAGCCCGGAACAGAACGCATCGCCGCTCCCGGTGATGGCGATGACCCAGATGTCATCGTCGTGGGCGGCACGCTCGACCTCCGCGATCAAGCCCCACGCGAGCTCGGCCGTCAGGGCATTCTTCGTCTCGGGACGCTGCAGGGTGATCGTCCGCACCCGGCCATCGTCGGCAATGCTCAGGATGTCGCTCATGGATCCATCCTGTCAGAGTCGGCCAGGCGTCACTGCGGAAGAGGACAGGAGACGCCTGTGCCACCGAGCCCGCAATAGCCCCCGGGATTCTTGGCCAGGTACTGCTGATGGTAATCCTCGGCATAGTAGAAGGTCGGGGCCTCTCGCACCTCGGTGCTGATGGGCGGGTAGCCCTTCTCCGACAGCGCCGCTTGGTAGTCGGCCAGGGACCGCTCGGCCATCGAGCGTTGCTCATCGCCGAACCAGTAGAGAGCGGACCGATACTGAGTGCCGATGTCGCCACCCTGGCGCATGCCCTGCGTCGGATCGTGGTGCTCCCAGAACAGGCGCAGCATCGCGGCATAGTTCGTCACGGCCGGGTCGAAGACCACCAGCACCACCTCGGTGTGCCCGGTCCTCCCGCTGCACACCTCCTCGTACAGCGGGTTGGGAGTGGAGCCGCCGCTGTAGCCCACCGCCGTGGAGTAGACCCCTTCGGCCTGCCAGAACACCCGCTCCGCCCCCCAGAAGCAGCCCATACCGAAGATGGCCCGCTCCATGCCTTCGGGGAACGGGGGAACGAGACGATGGCCATTGACGAAATGGGCCTCGGAGACGAAAAGCGACTGCTCCCGCCCTGGGAGGGCCTCGTCGGCGGAGGGCATCCTGGTCTTTGCTCCGTGGGAAAATAGCGCCATTGGGTCAGCCTAGAAGCTTCATACGAAAGCTTCACGCACCAGGTCGAGCCCGTCGGGGCCTCGTGGACGCTCGGACCGGTAAGTGCGATGGCAGGGCCGCCGCACGTGCGATGGCATGCCGACCGGGTTCCACCTGCGAGGCTGGGAACATGAAGCGATCACTTCCCCGCAACGTGGTCGTCCTGTCGTGGGTGTCGTTGTTCCAGGATGCCGCATCCGAGATGCTCTACCCGATCATGCCCCTGTTCCTGACGACCGTCCTGGGCGCGCCCGTCGCAGCCGTGGGGCTCATCGAGGGCATCGCCGAGGGGACCGCCTCGTTCGCCAAGATCGCCTCGGGTCGCCTGTCCGACACACGACGGCGCAAACCCATGATCGCCGCCGGCTATGCGATCTCGTCGGTGGCAAAGCTGATCACCGGGCTCGCGACCACGTGGCCGATGGTGCTCGCCCTTCGCTTCGGCGACCGGGTTGGCAAGGGCCTGCGCACCTCCCCACGCGACGCCATGATCGCCGACGCGACCACCGCGTCGAATCGAGGCCGTGCCTTCGGTTTCCATCGATCCATGGACACCGCCGGCGCCGTCATCGGACCACTCCTGGGCCTCGTCTTCTACGAGTTGTTCGACCATCGTCTTCGGCCACTGTTCTGGGTCGCCTTTGTTCCCGCAATGGTCAGCGTGGCCCTCATCAGGCTGGTACGTGAGTCTCCGGCGTCCCCGCTCGCCCAGGCGGCGCCTCCTCCTGGGAACGTGTCGACCAGGACCATCCCGGCTGACCCGCTCCCCCCTCGGTATTGGCGAGTGGTCACGGTGCTCGGCCTGTTCAGCCTGGTCAACTTCTCGGACGCGCTCATCCTGTTGCGAGCCAAGGAGCTCGGGCTGGGCGTCAGCGGAGTCGTAGCCGCCTACTGCCTGTACAACGCGGTGTACGCAGCGCTCGCCTATCCCGCCGGCATCGTTTCCGACCGCCTCCCCCGGCGCCTCGTCGTCGCAAGTGGACTGGCCATTTTCGCCATTGCCTACACCGGCCTGGGCATTGTCCACTCGTCAGCCTGGGTCTGGGTGCTGCTACCACTCTACGGTGGCTACACGGCGCTCACCGACGGCGTCGCCCGAGCCTGGGTGGCCGATCTCCTCCCCACCGATCGCCGCGGCACCGGTATCGGCCTGTATCACGGTGTCATCGGAGCCGGCGCGCTCGTCGCCGGAACCTGGGCCGGTCTGGCCTGGGGAGACAACGGCAGCGTCCCGTTGATCACCGCCGGAATCGTCACCGGCATCATCGCTCTCACACTTGCTGTCGGCGGACGCCTCTTCGAGCGCTGACCTCCGCGGTTCCACCGGCGATCACCGGGTGCCGTCGCTCCACGCCATGTGGTCCTTCGCCTCGTCCTGAACGGTGGATGAGTCGTACGCCCATTGGCCCGAGCTCCGCATCGGCAATCGAGCTGCGTCCTCGAACGAACCGACCAGGGACTGCAGTTGTTCAGCCACCTCGGCAAGACCGGTTGCGACATCCTGGATGGCAGCCGCCCCTTCGGTCGTTGCCCGTGCTGCGCCTGCGACCGAGCCGATGTTCTCCGCGATCTCCGAGGAGCCCCGAGCCGCCTCCGCGACGTTGCGGGCGATCTCGTTGGTGGTCGAGCTCTGCTCCT
>JACOTK010000160.1 GCA_016178435.1 Actinomycetota bacterium | reverse complement strand
ACGGTGTACGCCATTCCCGAGCTGGCGCATGAGCGCATCGCTCCCGAGGACCACCTTCGCCGTGTCTGCTCCGAGTGGGTCGTGGAGGTGGCGTGCTCGGCCAACATCGTGATCCTTCGCACGCCGCCGGGCTCAGCGCACGTCGTGGCGTCGGCTCTGGATCGAGCGGGCTTGACGGACGTGTTGGGAACGGTTGCCGGCGACGACACGGTGTTGGTGGTCGTCGCCGAGGGCGTGAGGGGTTCCGAGGCGGCCGAACGCCTGCGTGGCCTCGCCGGTTTGCAGGATCACTGATCACGATGGAGGAGTAGGGACATGGCAAAGCGCGTGGTACTGGCCTACAGCGGCGGACTTGACACCTCGGTTGCGGTGAGATGGCTCCAGGAGGAGCGGGACGTCGAAGTGATCTGTGTGGCCGCCAACGTGGGTCAGGAGGGCTCCGACGATCAGGCGGCATGGGAGGCGACTCGCCAACGTGCGCTCGACACGGGAGCCGTTGCGGCCGAGGTCGTCGACTGTCGTGACGAGCTTGCCCGCGATTTCCTGTTGCCGGCCCTGAAGGCGAACGTGGCTTACGAGGGGAAGTATCCGCTCGTCTCCGCTCTGTCGCGCCCGGTCATCGCCCGTCATCTGGTCGCCGCGGCCCGTCGCCACAAGGCGGACGCCGTTGCCCACGGGTGCACGGGCAAGGGCAACGACCAGGTGCGGTTCGAGGTCGGTGTCCGCGCGCTCGCACCCGACCTCGAGATCCTGGCGCCGGTGCGTGAGTGGGGCATGACCCGCGAGGACTGCATCGACTACGCCGCCCGCAAGAACATCGCGATCACGGCGACCAAGGAGAAGCTCTATTCGATCGACGACAACATCTGGGGCCGTGCCATCGAGTGCGGCGAGATGGAGGACCCATGGGCGGCTCCGCCACAAGGCGTGTGGTCGATGACCGTGCCCACCGCTGCGGAGCCACGTGAGGTGGTCGTCGGCTTCGAACAGGGTGTGCCCGTCATGGTTGACGGCTCACCGATGGCGCCGGCGGCGCTCATCGCGCACATGAACGCCGTCGTCGGCGCCTACGGTTGGGGTCGTCTCGACATGGTGGAGAACCGCCGGGTCGGCATCAAGAGCCGTGAGACCTACGAGGCACCCGGCGCATTGGCCCTGCTCGCGGCCCACGCCGATCTCGAGGACCTCACCCTTGATCGGGACCTGCACCACGAGAAGGCCCGCCTCGAGCCCCGGTGGTCCGAGCTCGTCTACGACGGCCTGTGGTTCTCACCCCTTCGGGCAGCGCTTGATGCGTTCTTCGACGAGAGCCAACGTTTCGTGACCGGCGAGGTTCGCCTGCGTCTGGAGCCGGGCAGGTGCTTCGTCAACGGCCGTCGCAGCGACTGGAGCCTCTACGACTACGGGCTTGCGACCTATGACGCGGCCGACAACTTCCGCCACCAGGACGCCGAGGGCTTCGTGCGTCTCTGGGGCCTCGGGACCCAGGTGCAGGCCACCCGCCAGGCCATTCCGGCAGGCATCGAGCCGGGAGGTCGTCCATGACCCTGTGGCACGGCCGTTTCGCCGAAGGTCCGGCTGAGGCACTGTGGGCCTACACGGTGAGCCTGCCCTTCGACCAGGCCCTTGCCCAGGACGACCTGGTCGGCTCCCGGGCCCATGTCCGGGGACTCGTGCGGGGCAAGCTGCTCGACGCCGACGAAGCCGGTGCGATCCTGGCGGCGCTCGATCAGGTCGAGGTCGAGCTGGACGACGGTGTCTTTGACTTCGTGCCCGCCGACGAGGACATCCACACCGCCATCGAGCGCCGGGTCACCGAGCTCGCAGGGCCGACGGGCGCCAAGCTGCACACCGGACGCAGTCGCAACGATCAGGTGGCGACCGCGTTAAGGCTCTGGTGCAAGCGCGAGCTTGCGCTCGTCGCCGCTCGGGTTCTGGAGCTCCAGGAGGTGTTGGCGGCTCGGGCGGACGAGGTCGGCGAGGCGTACCTGCCCGGTTACACCCATCTGCAACAGGCACAGCCGGTGCTGCTCGCTCATCATCTGCTGGCCCATGGTTGGGCGCTCGCTCGTGATGTCGATCGACTGCTGGACACCCGCCGCCGGCTGGACGTCTCACCTCTGGGGGCGGGAGCGCTGGCGGGTTCGTCACTGCCCTTGGACCCCCACGGCACGGCAAGTGATCTCGGTTTCGATCGGGCGTTCGAGAACAGCATCGATGCCGTCAGTGATCGAGATTTCGTTGCCGAGGCGTTGTTCGATCTCGCGCTCATCGGCGTGCACCTGTCACGCATCGGCGAGGAGGTCGTGGTGTGGTCGACCGAGGAGTTCGGGTTCCTTCGCCTCGACGACGCGTACGCCACCGGGTCGTCCATGCTGCCGCAGAAGAAGAACCCCGACATCGCGGAGCTGGCTCGCGGGAAGGCCGGGCGCATCATCGGCAACCTGACGGGCCTGTTGGCCACGCTCAAGGGGTTGCCGCTGGCCTACAACCGTGATCTGCAGGAGGACAAGGAGCCCCTTTTCGACGCGGTGCAACAGATCTCCCTCGCGCTTGTCGCCATCTCCGGCATGTTGGCCACCGCCGAGTTCCGCATCGATCGCATGCAGGAAGCGGCCGACACGCCCACCTCTGCTGCCGTCGATCTCGCGGAGCTTCTGGTGAGCAACGGCACGCCGTTCCGTGAGGCGCACGCCGTCGTCGGCGATCTCGTCCGTCAAAGTCTCGCGGACGACGGTCCCAGCCTTGCCGGCCTGGTCAAGGCCCACCCATCGCTCGGCCCGAGTGCCGCAGCCCTGCTCGAACCGGGCGTCGCCGTGACCCGCCGCACGACCCCCGGCGGCGCAGGTCCCGTCCCCGTCGCCGACCAACGTCGCCGCTTCGCCGAACGCCTCGCCGCCGACCGGGCTCGCCTCACCGCTTTGGTGTGAGCCCGACCTTTTGGTGAACAGGGCGAAACCGCTACCTCGCAGCTTCTACGCACGTGACCCCCGGCTTGTTGCGCCCGAGTTGCTCAACAAGGTGTTGGTGGCAGGGGAGCGGAGCGGGCGCATCGTCGAGGTCGAGGCGTACGGCGGAAGCGACGACCCGGCCTCGCATGCCTATCGCGGTCGGACCGGGCGCAATGCCGTGATGTTCGGCGCGCCGGGCCTCCTCTACGTCTATTTCACCTATGGCATGCACTGGTGCGCCAACGCGGTCTGCGTCGCCGAAGGCGAGCCCGGGGCCATCCTCATTCGTGCCCTCGAACCGCTGACCGGCCTCGACGAGATGCGACGTGCCCGACCCGCCGCCCGCCGTGACCATGACCTTTGCTCGGGCCCGGCCAAGCTCTGTCAGGCACTCGGTCTCGACGGCGACCACAACGGCGCCGACCTCGTCACCAACGACCGGGAGGTCACCGTCATCGACGATGGCGCCCCCGTTCCGCCCACCCCACGTGTCGGCCCCCGCATCGGCATCAGCCGGGCCACCGACCTGCCCTGGCGCTGGACGATCCCCGGTGAGGTCCGAGGGCAGTAGATGAGCTGCACACGAAACATCGAGGAACTCGAAAGCAGGCCACGGGAGCGCGATCCAGCCCGATGGGAACACAGCAATCAGGAACGCTCCGAGCCCCGAACACCGGCGCCGGCTCATGGTCGCTCCTTTGCGTGCATGGCGTCCGAGTACTGGACGCACGTGGATCGAGGCGAATTTGAACGGTATTGCGGCTAACTCCGAGGACTGCGTGGAACGTCGACCACAACGCTGCCGGCGGCCTTGTCGTGCAGCGTCCGGCGTTGTGGGTCCCACAGTGGCCAGATGCCGTCGAGGATCATGCCGAGGCGGCCCGGGAAGCCTCCCAGGAGCATCTGCACGAACGTCCGCAGGAGGGCTTTGCGATAGCCGAGACGATCGCCGGTGAGGGTGTCACGTACCTGCACGCCCATGAGCCGCTTGCCGAGGGTTTGGCCACGTTCGCCCCCGTGGAGGACGACCGAATAGACCAGTAGCGACGCTCCCAGGGCGACGACCAGTGACAGGCGAGCGAAGACCGCGAGGGCCCAGAGGGACTCGGCGCCCACCGCCTCGGTTGCCTCCGACGATCTGACCACGTTGCCCGTGACGACCGAGGCAGCCAGGAACGGCACGAGAAAGATGGCGAGGTCCACGAAGTGGGCGACAAGCCGCTTTGGCCAGGCACTGAGTGTTCTCCCGAGTTGATCCGTCGTGGTTCCGGGCGGAGCGGTCGAAGCATGCGAGCGGGTGGATCCTTGGGGCAGCCATGGTTCAGTCATGGGTATGACGGTACAAGAAGATAGGAAATGATCTGAAATTACAGTAGAGGAGCAGGAGGGTTGACCCAGATGCGCACCGGTTGGTCGAAGGGTGAACGGCGTCCCGCGGCGGGGTTCTGCTTCCACACCACGGACTCGGGGGCAACCGCTGTCGTCGTGGAGGCTCCGGGGTCCGACGCGGGAGGT
>JACOTK010000159.1 GCA_016178435.1 Actinomycetota bacterium | reverse complement strand
CGAGAACGACTTCGGATCCGGGCGGCTGCGCACGGCCGATCGATGGAAGCCGAGATCCGCTCCATCCTCTCGGAGGCAGTCAGCGAACCGGGCGATTCGGTGGGCCTCTTCACCACCTTGATGGATCGCTTCGGTGACCTCGGTGGCGTCGAGCTCGAGCTGCCGGCACGGGCAACGCCGGTGCGAGCCGCTGATCCCTCGACATGATCATCCTCGACACCAACGTGGTGTCCGAGCTCGGCAAGGATTTCCAACAGACCGGCATCGACATCATCGACCCGTGGCGCGAGACCTGACGCAAGGAGGCGCTCCGGACCCGACCTGAACACCGCGACCCACGACGCCTTCCCGCCCCCGGGTCCTCTCACCCCACATCGGGTCTGCGCAACCCACAGGGCTGTGTCCTCAGGGCTGGGCCACGCTGAGCCGCCGGCGGAGTATCGATGGATCACCCGGTCCCGCATGCCCGCGATCTGCGTCCCGGAACCCCGGCAATCCAGTCCCTCCAGGTTCTTGGCCGCTTCACCGATGCCGACGATGATCGACTTCGCTGCGTGCCGCAGGATCGGGTCGGCATCCAGTGTCCTGACCGTTGGGTTCGCGTGTCTCCCGGAGAAGAGGCGGCGGACTGCCGGCTCGCCGAGGCCGGCGCCACGGGCGACTTCCGCCTTCGACTCGTCGCGCACCCTGCGAATGCGATCCAGCTCCTCGATCAGCCGTCTCGTCGCTGATTGCGAGCGTTTGGCCAGGAGGACCAGCCGATCCCCACCGAGAGCGCGGTCGCTCGAAGATCGGTGGCCAAAGCTTCGTCGGCTCGAATTGAGCGTTGTCACATGTAAACGGTCGTTGTAGAGTGAACACATGGCGGGGGAACGTCACCCGAACAAGGCGATCCAAGCAGCACTCGCCTACGCCGGGAGTCTTGGATGGGCGGTCATCAAGAGCACTGGTGGCTCAGCCCACTCTTGGTGCCCGAGCGCTGCGGCGAGCAGTGGACCGCTGTCCGCACCCCACCGATGACCAGACCAACGCCAAGGAGAGCACCGATGGATGAGCACCGTTTCGAGCTGATCATCAGCGGCGCACTGACCAACGACCGATTGGGCGCCCTCGTGGGGGCCGGCTGTGACGACGCCACCTTCTCGACCAGGGATGATCTGACCTTCGCCGCGTTCGACCGTGAAGCGCCCACCATGTTGGATGCGGTCATCTCGGCCATCGGCGCCGTCGAGACCGTGCCCGGTTTCGAAGTCCTGCGCGTCGACCCCGACGAGCTGGTCTGGGCCTCGGAGATCGCCGAGCGAACCGGTCGCACCCGCCAGTCGGTCGCCCAGTTGATCAAGGCGACGCGAGGCCCGGGGGACTTCCCGGCGCCGGCGACCCACGCAACCCGCAACCCGCTTTGGCGATGGTCGGAGGTGGAGGCCTGGTTCGCTGCCCATGAAGGCCGCCAACCCGACACGGAGCGCACCGCTGTCCTCGGAGCCATCAACGGCGCTCTTCAGGCCCGACACAGCCTGCGTGGCGCCCCTCAGGCCACTCCCCTGCGCCAGGCCCTCACCCAGCTGTTGGCTTCTTGAGACAGGTCATTTCCCGGACCGGGCATCGTCACACCGGGCGAGGGTGACGATCGTTCGACAGCGACGACCCACCCCACATCGGCTCCGCGGGACCACATGACGGATATCTTTCGCCTTGATCCGACCCTCGGTGATCGGCTTGCTACGGAGTGCCCGTTTGCCCGTCCGGTAGAAGTTCCGATAGGAGTCAGCTCGCAGGCCGACGGGCGCACACGCGGCGCTCGATCGCACCAGCGATGTCGAGCGCCATGTCGGAGTCCGCTGGAGGCAAACCATCTTTGTCAGGCGCTCAAGGCAGTCCTGGTGAGCCTCGGAATCGACTTTTCTCGCACACAGGTTCTCGAGCGCCTTGCGCACTCTGCCCGGTTTCCTTTCGACCTCAGATCGATCCGCGAGGTACCACCCATTCGACACGTTGGCCGCTGATCTCGGCGATGCGGTCGTAGTCGGCGTCGTAGTGCACAACGGTCAGATCGTTGATCTCGCCAACCGCTGCGATCAAGAGGTCGGGCAGCGCCAGGCGGTGTTGGCCCTTGCGGGCGAGACGGTGTTGGACGTCAATGGCGCGATCGGTGATCTCCTTGGTGAGGGGGAGACACGGCAGTGCTCGACGTTCGGCCAGGATCGCCTCATAGTGGGCGAGTGAGCGTGCGCTGTAGAGCACCTCGAGATCGATGACAGGGCACGTGGCAACCAGTCCCTCGACGAGGAGCGGGCCCAGACGGCCGGCGACCCCCTTGTGTCCGAGTCGGGCAAGGGCGCTCTTGTCGGCCAAGTAGAGCGGCCTTACCGCCATGCGCCTTGCATCACCTCGTCATCGCCAAGGTCGGTTCCCTCGCCGGTTTCGAGCCGACGAAGGTGCCGGCGGCGCAACTCGGTGTCGATGAGCGAACGCAGCGCCGTGTTGACCGCGTCCCTCATCGTTGTCCCGCCGCTCAGCTCACGAGCCTGGGTGAGCAGATCGTCATCGATGTCCACAAGTCGCTTGGTCACGCCGAAAGTATATCTGACCGAGGCATATTTGGATATACCTCGGCAGCCGAAGTGCGATCAGATCCGAGCAACTCATCGCCGTCGGCGCCGGCGAGACCGTGACCGGCAACCCGCTTTGGCGATGGTCGGAGGTGGAGGCCTGGTTCGCTGCCCATGAAGGCCGCCAACCCGACACGGAGCGCACCGCTGTCCTCCCCACATCGGCTCTGCAGGACCAAGAGGGCCGCGTCTTCAGGACAGGACCACGCTGACTCGACAGCGGAGACCGGGAGCGTGTGCCAAACGGGCGTCGGCGGTCACCAACGCACACGCCAGTCCCTCTGCCAGGGCCACATAGCACGCGTCATACGCCGTGACCTTCGCCCGCAGCTCAAAGGCTCGCCGCATGAACGCCTTTGTGGGGTACCGCTCGACATCAAGGTCCGCCAGGTCGTCCACTGCTGTGGCGAACCGGCTCTCGGACAGATCACCGGCAAGCCAACGTCGCCGCAGCACCGAGACGGTCTCGACATCGACAAGATCAGGAGCCGCCAAACCCTGGGCCCGACGGAGGTGGTCACGGACCAGGCGCCCATCGGAGCCGTCGTCGCCGATGGCGTTGGCAAGAACCGAGGCATCGACAACGATCACCGATTGGAACGCTCCTCGCCGAGATCAGCGGCTGCCTGAGCCAAGCCGACACGGCCCCCCCGATGGCGCTCAACACGCTCGAACACCTCCTCGATCGAGGGCTTGGCGGCGATGTCGTCGCAACGAACGGCCGGCCGGCATCAGCCGAAGCCGGACGTACAGGGTCAAGGACCGAGCAGCGCCGCGGGGATCACCGCGATGCCATCTTGGCGGCGGTAGGCCTCAGAGCCCGTCGTGATGACCGCGGCGTCCAAGAGGTCCTCACCCATTCGGTCACGAAGCCAAAGCAGGTGCCGCACATCGGAGGAGCCGACGGTCTGTGACAGCTTCACCTCCAGCGCGACGACGCTGTGGTCTCGCCTTTGGACGATCAGGTCGATCTCGTGCTCGCCCCCCTGCGTTCGGAGATGTCCCACCTTTGCCTCGGCCGCCTGGGCGTACACCCGAACGTCGAGGGTGACGAGCGATTCGAACAGTTGGCCGAGCAGCGTTGCATCGCGGGCCCGCGGCGAGCCGGCTGCCGGCGAATCGAGGAGTGCCCCCTGGTCCACGCCGAGCAGCCGAACGGCGAGAGCCGGATCCGCAAGATGGTGCTTTGAACCGTGGCCCAGTCGGCGCAGATGATGGCGCGTGGGCAGCCAGGCGGGCAGCGGATCGAGAATCCACAATCGTTCGAGCGTGTCTCGGAAGAAGCTCGTCGTCGTCTTGGCGGCCTTGCCTGTGTCGCCGGGCGTGGCGGCGTCGCGGATGGCGTCGAACGTGGTGGTCGTCGAGGTCGCGGCCGCGTACGCGGTCAACCATCGTCGAAGGCCTGCCGGATTGCGGATGGTCCGACCGGCATCGGGGAAGTCCCGGTCGATCATCCGGTCCAGATAGCCGTCGAGCTGCGCGCCAAGCGCGCGTCCGCCGACTCCTCGAAGCCCCGGAAAGCCGGAGGCGCACAACTCGTCCACGTACTGCTCCAGCCTCGCATCCGAGCTGCCCCCGACGGAACCACGATCACCGCCGAGCAGGGCCCGGAGACTCACGGTCGGCGAGCCGATCCCCCGCTCCGACAGCGTCATCGGCCGCATGCGAAGTCGAACGATGCGACCGGCCCCGGAGTGCGTCCCGGGATCGCGCGGCGTTGCCGATCCGGTCAGCAGGAACCGGCCTCCGGATCGGTCTTCATCGACGGAGCGCCGCACAAGATCCCAGGACTGCGGGTAGCGCTGCCACTCATCGATCAGGACAGGCGGTTCGCCTGCGAGCAGGCGAACCGGGTCAGCGCCGGCGATCTCGACCGCGCCGGGCTCGTCGAGTGCGTGCACGGTCCGCGCCCGCTGTCGGGCGGTCTCGGTCTTGCCGACGCCCTTGGCCCCATCGAGTGCGATCGCCGGCAGTGCGGGAAGCAGCTCATCAAGCTCGCGATCCAAAACGCGCGGACGGTACGGTGAAGCGCCACTGGTCACAGCCGCTATGCTACCAATCCGACGGTGGTTATACTACTAATCCGACGGCATAGATGCGTCGCATCCGACGGTAGTTATGCTACTAATCCGACGGCACGGGGACGGCGAGGTCGGTGCCTTCACGCGGGGTCGCGGCGGCTGGAGGTACTCCATCGGCTACTTGATGGCCACATGGAAGGGCGTGGTAGGACCGCTCGGTGAACAGGGCGAGTACCCCGAGTGCTACCAGGTGGTCGTCGTCGAACATCACGTTCAGGGTGTCGAGGCTGTGCGATGATCGCATCGAAAAGGTGTCCTTGTCTCGGGTCCGACAGCTCGGGTCCGCAGGACCAACAGGGCTGTGTCCTCTACGATGGAGCGGTGACAATGGGACCCGTGACCTGGGAAGCTCGGCAAGGACGTGCGGTGTGGGGCGGCCGGGCACTGAGCGATTGGGCAAACGATCTCGTTGTCGGGCTCGTTGCCGCATTCGATCCCCTCGAAGTATGGCTCTACGGCTCGGTCGCTCGTGGTGACGACGATGTCGACAGCGACATCGACCTACTCCTCGTGCTCGATTCTTACGACCCGGCCACGGCTGTCGACCTGAAGCAACAGGCGAGTCGATCATCCACCGCGCCCGTTCCCTTCGACGTCGCCTTTACCGACATGGGCCGCATGCGCCGGCGCCGCCGCATTGCAGGCACGCTGGAGCGTGCCGCGGTCAATGAAGGCCGGCGAATCTACCAGCGTGACTGACAACCCACCCGATCCGTCATCCGCCTGACAGCGCATCGGAACCAGACCGCTCATGTCGTCTCCACGACGCTGCCATCGGTGCCGAGCAACCGGATGCCGGGGATACGCCCGAAGTCGTCATCGAGTGCCGCTACGGGAGCGTCGAGCCGCACACCCGATGCCGCGATCCACAGATCGTTGAGACCGACGTTTCGGCCCAGCCGAGTGCAGTCGGCCTTGAGTCGCGCCCAGATCTCTGCCGTCTCATCGTCGATGTCGACGCGAACGTACGCCCGGATGATGCCCTCGAGCTCCTGCCGCTTACGGTCGCCCCAGTTGGCCTGGATGGCGCCTGCTCGTAGCTCGGCGACCGTGACCACGCTGATGACCTTCACTGCCGTGGTCAGCATCGTCATCGAGGCGCACCGCGCCCCACCACCACGCAACTCGGACACGACTGTGGTGTCGCAGACGACGTACTCCATCGGCTACTTGATGGCCTGGAGAGCTTCCTCGAACGCGAGCTCGTCGTCGTCGGTCGGAACGATGTCGCCGGCCAGGCCCGCAAGCGGCTGAGGTGCAACCACAGACGCATCGCGCATCGCCTGGGCAAGGATCTCGTCCTTTGACCTACGCTGCGAGGCGCTTGCCGGCTCGACGCCCTCGATGGCAGCGAGCTCGATCCTGGAGCGACTCGCGCTCGTCCGAACCATGCCGGACGCTCGGACGACTCGCCCGATGAGCTCTCGCACCTGTGACTCGAGCTGTTCCGGGTAGTGGCAAGACCAGTCACGGCCCGCGGTGTCGCGTATCCGTACCTCGTCCGGGTCGATGTCGATGGCGTGGAGCCAACCGTCGACCGTGCCCGGCGCGAGGGCACCGGCTGCCGGAGGAGGAGTCGTCGTCGTCGCAAGACGATCGAGCGCCGCCTCATCGAAGTCGACCGGCGAGCGCTCGGGCACTCGGAGACCGACGGAGCCCTGCTCCCCGAGGCTCTGCACTGCCTCGCGGAGGTAGCCCACGACCGGTGGCTCGAAGGCGCCTTGTCCGGCCAGGCCGTCGGCGAGCGATTGGAGGGCGTCGACCACCGGATCGGCAAGGAGCCTGGCGTCGATCGGTTCGAGCTCGAGGACGGCGCTTCCGGCACGGAGTCCGATCAGCCGGAGGCTGGATGCCTCCCGGACCTCGGCCCCGGGCTGACCGGCCTGGACTGCAGGCTGGCCGGCGCGGCTTCTCACGAGCGCGCGAAGCGCCTTCCGGAAGGCGTCACCGAAGGCCAGGAGGGCATCGAAGTCGACAGCCCCATCGGACGTGCGAGAACCCTTGAGCACCAGCTGGATCCGCTGATCGACCGTCATTGCCACCTCCTTCAGGACTCCGCACCGCCGTCCATCATGACCCGCCGTTCATCATGACGCAGTGTAGCGACAGTCGTTCTCGCAAGGAGGTCCGACCGATGGCGCTCAACACGTTCGAACACCTGCGAGACGCTCCCGACATTTCCCTCGACGTGCTTTGGACCACGATCAGCGACGACCTTCCAGCCCTTCCCGAGAGCCTTCCCGGGCTCGACACTCCGTGGACACGTCGCCGGGAACATCACTGCTCAGAGGAGCCGACCAAGGCGTTGTGGCGGCGCAACGCTGGTTCCGGCGGCTTCGCAAAGCCGTCCGATGACCTCGACGTCCCTTGGAGTCACGGGCCCGTTCACGACGCTCGCAAGCTCGCCTTCGTGCCACAGAGCGTGGGCTTCAGCCTCACAACCCCAGATATGGCTCGCCTGAGCAGGTCCCGTGCCCCCGTAGTCGAACGCCGTGCCCCAATAACCGGCCTTCGTCACGGTGGACTTGGTTGATCCATCGCAACCGATGACCCCACGGCCGGCCCAGCTGCGAGCAGCTACGGCGCATCCTTCGAGAAGCCGAGGCTCGAGAACGTGGTGAGATGTCCTGGACCCCCCCGGAGTTGGCCGGCGGTCAGGTCCATGGGCCCTACTTCTCGGCGGACGATCTCTACACCGCAGCCCGAGAGGTCCTGGTGGGCGTGGTCCCCCACAGCGAGGATCGACAACTCTGTCTCTCGTCGCTCTACGGCCACAGCGGCCATCGTCTCAGTGAGCCGACCGTCGATCACCTCGATGGCTCCTCCAAGATTGCCTTTGACCAAGCGCTCGACGACGTGATCGTGGGCAATGGCTGCGGGGTGTTCCGGGCACGACATCTCATGACGGTGCCCACCCCCCATCAGCTGGACCACGTGCTCACAAGGATGGAACGCTACGCACAGGCCCCGAGTCTCGAAGTCCGTGCCTACCAGGCCCCGCTGTCGATCCCAACGTTCGCTCCCTTGATCTTCGCCAACACCGAGACCTTCCTCGCCCTCGAGGACGACCGTTACTACGGGGTCGGCTCCGGACTGCACATCAGCGGCAGGGCCACTGCTCGCTGGGCCACCGCCTACTTCGATCGCCTGTGGGCAGACGCTCCCTTCACGCTGCGCACGCCTGTCGGTGTCAACGCCGAGGCGGTCCATGCGCTTCGTCACTCCCTCGGCAAATGAGCCCGAGGAGGACCTGTTCGAGCACCTCCATCTTCGAGCGGATGGTCAGCCGTGGCGCTTCTGGCCGTAGCAGACTGATGCTCAATGCAGTACACTGAGACGCTAAATCAGCGTTTCAGAAGGAGGATCTCCTGATGGACACTGCACTTGGGCGCTTCCCGTTCGTGTCAAGGCTCGATATCGTCCGAGTGTACAGACCGGGCATCCAGCCCTCAGAGAGCACTTTCCGCACTCTTCGTCAACGCGGGTACGTCTCCCGTGGCACGAGTATCCGCCTGCACAGATCCGGCCGAGTGAGTGGTCAGCTCCGATGCTACGCCGCCCTAAATCTCGACGCGGCGATGCTCGCAAGGCAAGGACACCTCGAGGAGGCTGAGGAGTTGGCTGACCAAGCCGAAAAGTTCGAGACGCAATGGTCTCCCACTCTCGCCGAGCTCGCCAACAATTTTGACATTGCGGACTTCGATGATCTCGTGGCGCTTCGCAATCAGCTCGCTCACGGCCTGGGCCCGGCAACCATTCAACTCGAGAAAGTCCGCAAACAGTTCCGGGCCCAGCTGGACCCCGCATTGCATGAACAGTTCGTTCGGATCAGCGAGGTCGCAACCCGGTGGGCGACCCTTGACATCATTGCGCCCAGCCTGTCGGAGTCGCTCACTCAGGTCCACCTCGCGCAGGCCAAGCAACTGAACGATGTCTTCGAGAAGGTCGCCGAGCCGCTTCGCCGGACGATCGCGGAATTCTCCCGTCCGCTCCAAGAAGCTGTCACCCGGCTTGCCGTGGACGCATTGCTCCCACGGAACGCCGGCTTGGCTGTCGGCGACCTCGCGCTCCTTCGCGTCGAGCACAGCGAGGGAATCTCGTTCGTATCGCTCTTGGCAGCCGTTGGCGACGCGATCGAGGACGTCGCGCTCGACGCGGCGACATCGGCATACTTCAGCGACGAGCCGTTGCCGTCGGATGTCCAAGCTGACATCGAGCTTCGTCGGTCCGCCGGCGAGACGGTCACCGTGCCACCGAGCGTTGTCGTGCTGGCCAGTTGACCGACCTCACTTGGCGACCCGCCTCCAAGGCGGATCGTCCCATGCTCGAGGGATTCACCTGCACTTCCCCCGATGGTCCCGACTACGAACGGTTGGTACAGCGGTACTTCCGCGTTCAGGCCATCGCCCCTGGTGAGCAGTGGGAGGGAACCTCCCACTCTCTCAGAACCGTACGTGACGATTCCGGCCCGAGCAGGTCCAGCAGATCGGGCCTTTCTCGTCGGGCTGCTGTGGGCGATACTCGTTCGACCAACCGAACGGGGTCACGCCTCCAGACGCGTTCAGCGGCGGTGACTGACGTCAACGCATTCCCACAGGAGAGACGATGGACACCTGGTTCGACCCGCAGACGCCCCAGAGCCCGGAGGATGCAGGGATCGACCTGCGGGCCCCGTGGCTGAACGAAGGCGAGGCACCGCACCCCGGCGAGTCAGCTGCTTCGGCGGTGAATCCGCTCGAGAGCGACAGAACGCCGCCGACGACCCATTCGGGAACCCCATTGGCGCCGCATGAGGACTGCCCGACATTCGTCAAGCACCTGAACCTCGATCCGCCACCGTGTGGTGGACTGCGAGACGGGGCGCGCGAGCGAGCCGACGACTACCAGCGAACCGTCATCCAGGATCCGATCGACTGGTCGAACCGCTTCGGTGACTGGCTCCGTCGTGACATGCGCAGCTCGGCGGCCGTGAACGCGTACCGGCTCCTGGCGCACTACGCCCGGCCGTCCGAGCGGGGCCAGTACGACCGAGACCAACTTCTCGCCAACGCCGTGCTCCACCTCGACAGCCCGACCGAGCGGAGCCCGCTGCAGACGTGGCAGGAAACCGCCGACTTCGCCGCCAACGGCCTGCTTCGCCTGCTCCACCTGTAGAGCGCGCCTACCCGCGGCTCGTGCGCCGGCTGGATCACCGCCTGATGTTCGGGTTCTCCGAGTGGAACTCGCCCGTGTACCTCGAGTTCGACATCGCGGCGCTTCTGAACCTCGTCGACTTCTGTTCGGGCCATGGTCGGTCGACCCAGCCGGCGAGGAGGTCCTCGAGACCTGGCGGATCGAGGGTTTCGAAGCCCGCCGCAACGAGCACCTCGACGACGTCCACGCCAAGGCCCTCGAGATGGCCCGCGGCGCGGGATCCAAGCGAGCCGGGGAGGAGGCGGACGCCGTTCGAGATCGCGAGGCCACCTGCTGGGACAACGAGAACGCCGCTGCCTTCCAGCGCACCCGGCGCCCGCCGATCGGCAAGACGTGGGTGGCGGCCGATTCCGTCGGCGCCCACTCGCTCGCCACCACGAGCCGCTACTGCGTGCCCGACCTGTTCCAGGCCTTCGCGGTGGCTCCCGAGACGCCGTGGTTCGAGCGATCGCGCGTCTCGATCGGCTTCGAGGAGGGCAAGCGGGACTACGGCATCGGGTACACCGCCGAGCCGGACGTCCTGGCGTGGTGGAGCCGCGGCGGGTTCGGGGCGGTCGAGACGATCCTCGGGTCGCGTGACCTCGCGAAGAGCTGGGACGTGGAGGAGAAGACGCCGTTCTCTGCGATTCCGGGGCTGTTCGTGCTGAGCGATGGTCTGCTGGAGATCGGGGCCAGGGCAATGGCCGTCGAGTCCGAGGGCTCGTGCCTCACCACCGCCAACCTGGCGCTCTGGCGCGGGAAGGGCGTCGCCCTGTCGTCCGTGCAGAAATTCCGCTTCGGGCAGGTGGGCCGGCAGGCGCAGATCTGGCAGGCGACGCTCGGTCCCTACGCGACCGTGTGGAGCACCTACCCGGCAGCGCAGTCGGCGGAGAGCGACGGCGATGGGCCGACCTGGTGGAGCGGGAACGCGGCCCAGCCTCGGGTGGTCCAAGTCGACGACGCGCTGATCGCCATCCATGACTCGAACCTGTTGAAGTACACCAACCTGGCGTACGGCCATCGCAGCCACGCCTGGTTCCCGGTCCCGATGTTCGACGAGGCCTTCGAGGTGCGGCCCGACCCCGAGGACGAAGAGAGTCAGTCGGTCGCCATCGATCTGCACACACGTCGCCAACAGGTCCGGCGCGATCTCGCCATCAATGCAAAGCGGGGCGGAGTCTGGTGGTTCGGCCGCCGTGGGGATGCCTATGTCGGCCTTTTCTCGGCAGGGAGGTCATGCATGGCCGATGATCCGCCGGCCCGCAACGCGGCGGATCATCGGCACCCGTCCCTTGCAGGTTTGTGGACATGGCACGGCTCCGACCACCCTCGTGCTCGACGAGATTGCCGACGCGCAGGCCACCCAACCGCGGTATTGCCACCCGCATCAAGTCAGGCCGGGACTTCAACCCTTGCAGCGTGACCGGGCGCCGCGGCGAGTTTGCGGTCAAACGTCAGCAAGGTTGCCGACAGCGCCTCCGCCAGTGCCACGTACAGGGCGTCGTAGATCGTCAGATTGGCACGTAGTTCCCACGCGCGAGGAAGGAGCTCCTCGTGCCCGTAGCGGGCTGCGTCGAGATCGAGCAGGTCTTCGATCGCTGACCGAGCGCGCGCCGGTTTGAGTATTCCTGTAGCGACGTAGCGACGCATCACCTGTGCCACCTCGGCCGTCAGCAGGTGGGGGACGTGCAAGGACTCCAGTTCGCCTTCGATCCGGCCAGACACGAGTTGCCCGGCCTCGGTATTGAGAAGCAGTTCGAGGACCGCGGATGCATCGAGGACGATCAACCGCGATCTCGCTCGGCCCGCACTGCCCGCTCCGGAGTGGGACGAAGTCGCGCGCTGCTACGGCCACGCACTCGCTCCAGCAGTTCCCGTCGTGATGGCCGCTCAGCAGCTCTCCGTAGTTCGCCAAGCGCCAGCTCTGACAGCGACATCCCCTCCATGGCGGCCCGCGCCTTGAGCCGCGCGTGCAGGTCCTCGGGCACATTCCGAATCTGTAGCGTCTTCATGGAACCAGCATACAAGCATGCACTCTGCATGCACGACTACCGTGGTCGTCAAGCAGCAATCTGGTCGGCTCACAGCGCCCACCGGCGCCAGACGGCCTTCCGATATGGCAGCCGGCGACGATCGTCGTCGCAGCAGCCAACCGCCCGGAGTGCCAGGACAACTGGGGCAACGCCGATGACTGGTTGCCCGAGACCCTACGGGCGACAACCTCCACCGATGTGGTCGCAGAGGCCACCGGGCGCGGCGCGGCGACCCTCACTCGGCTCGGCTACCTCGCGGAGAGATTCGGGCGGCATGACATCGTGGAGGCCCTCAGGCCGCTACTCCCCGAGCAGCTCCCGGTCACGTTCCTCGGTCCACGACAGCCCCGCGGCCACTGGGTGAGGCACTGGAAGCTCTACGGCTCGGTTGAACCGCGCCGGTGGCTCGCCGCGGTTCGAGATCGGTACGCGTTCGTGGTCGAGCTGGACGAGGTGGAGGCCAGAGCAGCACGATGCAATCCGGCAGATCGGTGGGAGGTGCAACAACTCACCGACGCGTTGTCTACGTGATTTAGCGTATTCGTAATAGTATGCTGGGGACGTGGACACCTTGGTAGAGATTAGGGAGCTTCGCCGCCGGGCGGGGATGACGCAGGGCGCTCTGGCAGCCCGTGCTGGTTTGGCACAGTCGGTGCTGTCCGCATACGAGAATGGCAAGCGGGCCATTCCGGTGGAGGTGTTTGTCCGGCTGGCCGACGCTGCTGATGCGACGGTGCTGGTGCGGACCCGACCGCGGCACACGCTGGTTGGCTTGCCCGCTCTGCTCGACGCGGTGGTGGACGGCTCCCCCGCCGGTGACCGTGACGGGTTTCGGATCGTCTGTGAGTTCCTGGCAGCCGCAGTAAAAGCCGATCGTTTCGACGCGGTCGCGATGATCAACGACGAACCCGCACCGGTGGCACCGAAATGGGATGCGCTGCTTGGCGCCGTAGCAGAAGACGTTGCGGCCCGGCACGCACTTCCAGTCCCTAGCTGGTCGGTTTCGCCGGGCCGGTTCGTGGAGCCGTGGTGGTTCGTCTCGCCGTACAAGTCCCAGCAAGCCCATGCCTTCGCTACCGCCAGTGGTCCGTACAAGGCACGTGGGGTTTTCGTCGCCCCCGAATCACTGGAAAGCATGTGACGACCCACAAGCCGTTGCTTGACCGCTCCGCCCTGGTGCGACTTCTCGACGAGCTCGCCGCGGAGTTGCACCAGAGTGGCATTACCGCCGAAATGTTCTTGGTGGGGGGCGCGGCAATCACGCTTGCCTATTCGACCCGCCGTGCCACCCATGACCTCGACTGTGTCTTCGAACCGAAAGCAGACGTGTATGCCGCCGCTCGGCGGGTAGCGGAGCGCCATGACGACCTGGACGATGACTGGTTGAACGACGCGATGAAGGCATATCTCCCGGGCGAAGACCCGAACGCCACCACGATCTATGACCGCCCGGGGCTACAAGTTCGGGTGGCGTCGCCCGAGTACCTGCTTGCCATGAAGGTCCTCGCTGCGCGTATGGACCGCGACGCCGACGACATCGGCCTGCTTGCCGACCTGTGCGGACTGTCCACCATCAAAGGGGTACTGGACGTGGTTGAGAGGTTCTACCCGACCCACCTGATCGAAACCCGAGTTCAATATGTCATCGAAGAGATCCTCAACGACCCAAGTCTTGACCACGCAGCGCTGTGTGGGAAGTGGATGAAGATCGCTTGCACCACCTGCGTCCTCGATATGGGTCACACCCATGGTTGCCGATCTAAGCGCACCTGAGGATCACCGACGCCCGACGGCTCGACGTGTTCGATGGGCGCGTCGAGGGCGAGACGGGGCCCAAAGGCGATGACCCGACCACCGGTGCACAGGACGATCCCTCCATGGAACTGCTCGCCGAGAGATTGTCGACCTTGATCGGCGTTGCGATCCCCTCTGGGAGCAGGCGAATCAAACGGCCGAGATCACCCCGAGGTTGGATGTCGCCAAGTTGGCTGACGTCACGATCGGAAGTGGGCATCGGAAGCGATCACGTTCGAGGAGCGACCCGCAGGAACTCGACGATCTCCCTTGGTGACACGGAGGAGGCGAATCGCTCGACGGCGTCGGCGACGTCGATCACGGTGTCGAGGAAGTCCCCGTGGGCGCCCCGCAGCGGATCTTCGACGGTGCCCTCGGCGACGACGATCACGAACCGGGCCCGGCGACCATCCGGCTTGCGCCGAAGGACACGGCCCATCCGTTGCACCATCTGTCGACGGCTGCGACTGGCCGCCAGAATCACCGCCAGGTCGGCGGCGGGGACGTCGATGCCCTCGTCGAGCACCTGTGGCGCAGTCACCACGTGCAGCCTGCCGTCGGCGAAACGGGTGAGCACGTCATGGCGCTCGGAGCCGGGCAGACGCGAGTGGACGGCAGCGGCGGTCAAGCCGTGTCCCCGAATCGTGGCGGCCGCGTCGATGGCGGCATCGATGCTCTGGGTGAACACGATCGCCCGATCGGCAGCGGCCAGGGCCGGAACCAGGTTGCGCAGGACCTGGCGCTTCGCCGGCGTCTCGGCGAGGAGGCGGCGGCGATCCTGCATCGCCCGCAGATACCCGCGAGCAACGACCGTGGCCCCATCACCGCGGTCGTGGCGGGCCAGTCGAGCCACCGCCTCGAGGAATGCGCCGATGGGCTCGGTGGGGACATGGTGACGAGCGATGAGCTCGGCTCGGAAGGCCGCCATCATCGTTGACAGCTCGATATAGTCTCGATACTCCTCCCCGCTGAGGCGAGCCCCGACGATGGCGACGTTGAAGCGAGCGATGACGCCGTCGTCGATGGCACGCCGATGGTCCATCGAGAAACAGCAGGACCCGAAGAACGGCTCGAGCCAGGTGAGGTGTCCGTCGTCGGCTCGCTCATAGGTGGCGCTGAGACCGAGGCGATGGGGAAAGGGCTCGACCAACGCCAGGCGGTTGCGCTCGGAGCCGTAGCGGTGACACTCGTCGCCGACCATGAGGCCCCCGGGGCGGCGTGGTCGAAGATCGAGCTCGCCGGCAGCCACCGCGGCCGAGTTCACAATGGCCACGAGAACATCGTGTTGCCCCAGGGAATCACGGCTTCCCGCGCCGAGCAGCCCGATGCGGGTACCGGTGGGCACGACGGTCTCGAGCACGCCGTTCCATTGGTGCAACAACTCTCGCGTGGGCACGAGGATGCACACCTGGCCGCCCCTGCCGAGCTCGTCGAGCGCGGCGGCGAGCCCGACCATGGTCTTGCCCGTGCCGGTGACGGCCTCGACGACACCCCGCCGGGACTGCTTCTCCCACGCTCGCAGCGCATCGGTCTGCCAGCGGTAGAGCGATGGAAGACGCGCTCGTAACAGGCTTGGGTTCCACCGTCGGGCGACCTCGCCGGTCTCGCCGGTCTCACCTGTCTCGCCGGTCTCACCTGTCTCGCCGGGCGCCACGGGCGCCACGAATCGTCGCGAACGGCTCCCCAGAACCCGCTCGACATCGGCAACGGTGATGCTCACCCGCCCGGCCTTGCGCAACAGGTCGCGCAAGGCGACCGCGGAGGCTCCCGGGTGCGCCTGGGCGACAGCGGTGATCTCGTCGATGTCACCCACCGGGAGAGGCCGCGATCAGAACGAGGGCGGAAAGCCGCCGGGGAGCCCGGACGTCGTCCCGCTCGTCTCGTCACCCTGCCCGCCCGTCTCGTCGCCCTGCCCGCCCGTCTCGTCACCCTGCCCGCTCGTCTCGTCAGCCTGCGCGCCCGTGTCGGCGTCGCCCTCCGGTGCCTCGAGGTCGGTGTCCTCGCTGTAGTCGACGAGCACCGGGGCGGCAGTGGTGTCGGGCACGTACGTCGGGTCGAGGCGACGAAGATCCCACTCGTTGATCCACGCACGCACGTATTGGCGCATCCGGTTCGACGGCAGTCGCTCAAGGCCCTCCACGTCAGGCGGAGACCAGCCGAACGCGACGCCATGGATCTCCTTGAGCTTGGCGTAGGAGCGATCAAGCTCGTCACGGTCGGGGGGTTGCAACAACAGCTGCTCGCGCTCGATCACCCGCATGCCGATCTCGGCTCGGCCGGCCAGCAGGTCGTGCTCGGCCGTGCCTTTCGAACGCAGCCGCTTGGGGATCAGCTCCACATCGTTCTTGCCGACGAGCACCTGGGCCTCGAAGTCCTCCACCGTGGTGAGAACGGCGCCAATCGGCGCGCCGGGGTCGTCGCGGTCGCCGCGCACCCAGCGTGCCACCTCCGCGTACGACTTGGCCCGCTGCAACAGCGAGTAACGGCCGATGAGCTCCACCTCGTCGAGGAGCACGATCCAACCGTGGTAGCCGGCGGCTCGGATGAGCCGTGCCACGAAACGGAACCGCTGCACCGCCAGATCACCCTCCTTCACCGTGCTCAGCTTGTAGGTGGTGGCGGCTCCCGCCTCTTTGAGCCGACGCCGGAGATCGGCCACCGGAAGTGGGTCGCCGGCCCAGAAGCGCACCAGGCGATCGGCGAGCTCGACGTCACCGTGGGCGTACTCGTGCAGAAACAGGGCGGCGGCGAACCGGGAGTCGACAGGAGCGTCGTCGGTGTGCACCCACCGGTAGAGGTCGGCGTAGTGAGCGGAGTCGGTCATGAGCGCCGCAGCGATCTCGTCGATGGCCGAGCCGGGCCGGCCCGGAACCTGGGCGCAGTCGATGGCGGCGCGGAACACCTTGGCCGGGTCGTGCAGCGCCGTCTCCTTGGAGATGACCACCTTCGACACGACGAATCCGGCGTCGAGTGCCCGGTGGGCGAGGTGCTCGAGCACATGGCTCTTACCCGACCCGAACCCACCGCCGATCAGCATGCCGCCCGCAGGCTCGGCGTGCTCGCCGGCGCCCGCAGTGGCCACCACCGCGTCGAGCAGCTCGGTGAACCGGTCCTCGACACCGGTCTGGAGCGACCCGAGCGCAGCGACGGCATCGCGGTTGGGAACGCCGGCTCGCAGCGCCTCGAGAGCACGACGCGCCGCCACGGAACCTGTCGCCACGGAACCTGTCGCCACGGAATGAGCGGCATCGGGCGTGGTCGCGGGCGTGGTCGCGGGCGTGGTCGCGGGCGTGGTCGCGGAGCCCGGTTGGCCGGGCGGATCGTCCGGGTGGGCTGCATCGCCCGGGTTGGTCAGGCTCGGTGGGTTGGTCATGGTGTCCCCAATCGCACAAGAGAGGAGTACGGGTTGTCGCGCCGACGGTCGCGTACCTCGTCGAAGATGCGAAGCTTGAGCGCCTGATAGGCGTCGATGCCGCGGCCGGGGTCGGTGAGGAACTCGGGAGCCGCCGCCTTGGTGTAGTAGTTGCCCACCCGTTCCTCCGGGCGTGGCCGGCGGGCGAATCCGAGACGTCGCACGTCGAGCTCGAGGACCAGTCCTGCGTGACCCTGGACCGAGACCCAGTGGGCGAGCGAGAACAGGAGCTGACGGGCGTTGTGTCGCCCCACTCGACGAAAGATCAGGGCGGACCTCAGCAGCGAGATTTGGCGCAGCTCGCCGCGGAGCCAATCGCTCACCGCGGCGCGCTCGGCCTCGGTGACCTGTCCGGTGGCGAGCAGGGCCTGACACAGGCGGAGCATCGCGACGCGAAACTCCGCCACCATGGCGAAGTCGCGGCCGATGCGTTGTTGCAATTGGCGATTGACATCACGCGACAGCTCGTGTGGGTCGACGTCGTAGCGGCCGGCGACGGCCTCGACGGTGATGTCGGCGCTGTCGTCGGCGACGGGGTAACCGGCGGCGGCGAGAGCCGAACGCACGGCGCTCGCCGCGAGACCATCCCAGTCCACCTGGCGCGCCACCTCGAAGAACACCTGATCCATCATGTGGATCCGCGTGTTGACGGCATCGACCCGTGCGACCACGTAGCCGTCGAGCAGCGCTCGTTGCCTCACGTTCTCGCTGAAGTGCCGGGACTGTTCGTCATCGGCGGCGACGACAAGCTTGACGGCGGCGCCGCCGCCGGCGATGTAGGTGCGCAGGTACTCCTCATCGAGGAAATCGGCATACACCTCGGTGGCGATCACGCCTGACCGCCAAGGCTCATCCCGGCGTAGACCTTCTCCTGGCCGGAGCGGGCGACGGTGGTCAGCACGCCCGAGCCGCGCGTGAGCGCGCTGGCCGGGAGCGACAACGTGCGCCTGTCCCGGGTGGTCGTCACGCCACTCTGGTCAAGGAGGTAGAGGTCGCGGGCGAACTCCTGTTTGGTGTAGTCGCGGCCGGACCCGGGAAGCAACGTGAGCACGCTGTAGATGTCAGCCAGCTTGACGGTGGCGCCGGGTCGCAGGTCACGTTTGGCCACCACGTGATCGTAGGCGCCGGCCAGAGCCTCGAGGAATGCCTCGGCCTTGAACTTCGGCCCCCGTGACTGCAGCGCCTTGAGCGTCGCGACGAGCACCGTCGGACGGACACGGCGCTCCTTCTTCTTGTCGATCACCACCGTGACATCAGCTGGGGAGATCACGACGATCGCCGGGTAGCTGAGGAGCCGATCGTCGGACTCGAACACCGCCACCCCCTCCTCGGCGGCCAGGGCCAGGATCTCCTTGGCGAACGCTCCTCCGGCGAAATGGCGTTCCTCGTCGAAGGTCCAGCCCTCCTCCAACAAGGTCGCCGCGTCCGCTGCCTGGTTGGCGAGCTGGGCCGTGGTGTTGAGCGCCTGGCGAAGCTCGCGAACATGGCCGGTGGCGGCGGCGGCCTTGACCTTCTTGGCCTCCTTGAGGGCGGCTGCGAGCGATCGCACGGCGGTGTCGGCTTCACGCTCAATAGCGCTGAGAGCCGATTCGAGGCTGGTATCTGTCATGGGTGGCACACTTCCGGGTTCAGGTGGACGGGTTCAGGTGGACGGGTTCAGGTGGACGGGAAACCAAAGGGCCGGCCGTCCGGCGGATGGCGCTCGACGATCAGCTCGCGGCCGGACGGACAGAATCCGAGGACGAGGGTGTCACCGATGACGCAGCCCGCCGCCAGGGCGATCGGGCGCACCGACCCGCGGAGGGGCTGGGTCATGTCGTGGGTGAGCATCACCGGACCGTACCTGCCGGCGAACGTGAGCTGTTTGTCCGGCTCCAGACCCAGCGCCTTGGCGAGGCGATGCGGCACGGCGCCGGTCGCACCCGCCAGCACCTCCGCGGTGATCTCGATGGCAAGTCGCCAGATGCCCTCCGAGTCGGCGCTGCAGCGGTGACCGTCGTTCATGTCGTCGTCGTGCGTGTCGTCGTAGTCGTGAGTGGCGAGGTCGTCGTGCGTGTCGTCGTCGTCGAGGTACGGCGTTCCACCCCATTCGGCGAGCTCCCACGTCTCAGGGGCCACTCGGCGAAATCGACGGTCGGCGATGAGTGATCGCCTCATCTGGTCGGAAACGGGGACCCGGGGGTCCCCCGGTCGGCGTCGGTTCTTCTCCGTGGCGTTGATCGGCTCCGTGGCGTTGATCGGCACGATCCAGGCTGCAAGCTCGTCGATGGTCATCGACGAGCCCATGGCGTTGAGCGCACGCTCGGCCACGACGACCGCTGCACCGGCCGTGAGCACCACGAGGTCGGCGACGAGACGGACCGGTTGGTCAAGGATCCAGGCCTCGGCGTAGCCTGCGTGCAGCCCGACCATGTCGAGCTCCTTGAGCACCTGATCAATAGGACGAACCCCCCCGTCCTCACCCAACAGCGAGTCGGTGGCAGTGGTGAGCGCCCGTGCATCGGTCGCCATCCACCCTCGATGGCCCTTGACCGGGCGGTACGGGCCGGCGAGATGGACCAGGAGCTGCGAGCGTGTGTCGAGATGCGATGGAAGACCCAGCCCGGCGAGCACGGCGTCGAGTGCCCCAACGGGGGCGGCGGCGCCGAGCCCTTCCCTGACGGTCGCACGAGCACCGCGGAGCGGGTGGTCCTCGGGGAGAGCATCGAAGGCGGCACGCGCCCGTGCCCGGCCGCGAGACCTCAGCCGTCGGATCTGCTCACCCGAGATGTCGAGGGAACCGGCCACCAAGATGGCCGAAGGGATTTGCGTGAGCGGTAGGTCGAGCAACTCGAAGGTCACGCGGCAGCGGTCGTCACCGACACCTCCGAGGATCTGATCCAGCGATGCCAACACCGCAGGAGGCGCCGGATCGGATGCGCTCACCGGCGCCCTGTCGAGCTCGATGTCACCGGGTTGGGGGCACAGAACGTCGAGCGCAACGTCCATCGCGACGCCGAGCAGGGAGGCAACCGTGGCCGAGCCTGCGCCGCGCCAACTGCTGAGAGCAGCGATTTGGAGCGGGCCCAGATCGCTCCAGTGCCGACACCCCTGTTGGTCGAGAAGGCCGAGGAGGCGAGCGGGACATGCCGGCGCCGCAGGGCCCCCGTCCATGCCGGCGAGCGCGGGCACCACCTGATCGAGGCGAAGCTCGGCGATCGTGGCGATCACGCGGCGAGAACACCCCGAGATGATCCGAGCCACCACCTGATCGGCACTGAAACGGCTCGTGGGCAACGGAGCAGCAGCCAACTCGCCGTGCAGCACCGCAGGCCGCGAGCCAGGCGCCGCGACAACCCTTGCGATCGCCAGCCTCGTGTCGGCGGGCAGAGCATCGCAGGGACGAAAGATGTCGCCGACCACCGCCGGCACACAGCCACTCGCCATAGCGCTCGACTCTATCCTCGTCGTCACCTGAGGTCCCGAAGCGCACGCCGCCCTGCGACAGACCGTTGGCCCGAGACCGCACGACGCACGGCGCCCGTCAGGGGTCGAGCCCCGCTTCTTGAGACAGGCCACTTCCCGGACCTGACCGAGGGAGACAGGTGGTCCCGCGGGACCACCTGACAGGAATCTGACCGGTGCAATCCAGCTCGCACGCTGCGACGACCGATGCGTCGACCGTGCCGAGCGGCAGGTCCAGGTGACCGGCGTCAACGACAAGCCCTATGACCGGGCCTCCGCCCGGAGGATCTCCTCGATGCGCTCGGAGATTACAGTGCCACATCTCCAGGTGAACCAGTCGACCCCTGAAGCCGAAGGGGCGAAATACTGGCTTTGTCCCTCATGGCCCCTTGCCCAGGCGCCATACCTGTGGCGTCTCATGACTGGTAGTCGACCCTAGCGAGATCTGCGGCCTGCGCGTCGGACGCCTGAACCTGGTCAAGGGCACGGTCGAGGTCGCCGAGGCGCTGACGGTCATCAGCGGTCGCACCGAGGTCGGCCCGACCAAGGGTTACGCCCGGTGAACGGTGGGACTGCCGCGCTCGATGTGCGAGGACCTCGGGGAGCTCCTGACGCTCCGCGCCCAGGAGCGAGGACGTCTTCCGTCACCCGACGACTACGTGTTCACCGCTCCTCGCGGCGGGCCGCTTCGCCGGGACCTGCTCCTGAAGCGCTTCCTCCGTCCGGCTGCCGAGGCCGCCGGGCTGCCTGCCGGACTGCGGGTTCACGACCTCAGGCACACCAGCGTGTCCCTGTTGATCGAGCTCGGCGCGCACCCCAAGGTCATCCAAGAGCGCCTGGGCCACTCATCCATCTCGGTCACGATGGACATCTACGGCCATCTGTTCCCGTCCCTCGCCGAGGCGCTCACCGAGCGACTCGACGACGTGTTCCGGGAGGCACGGGACTCGCATGTGGACGCGGGCCCGCCTCAGTCGTGGCGCTGCGCTGACCTATTACATCCACACTCTCGATGATATGATCGAGGATGTGAGTGAATCCGCTCCCGCCCTCGTGCCGATCTTTCGGTCTGCCCAGCAGCTCCGGCTGCTGGGCGTGCTGTTCGCGCCGCAGACCGAGGCCCTCAGCGTCGGGGATCTCGCTGAACGCGCAGACGTCGCTCAGGCAACGGCGAGCCGTGAGCTCGCGCGCCTCGCTGAGCACGGGATCGTGCTCGACGAGATGGTGGGCCGGACGCGCCTCGTGCATGCCAACCGCAGCCTGCCCTGGGCGGTGGATCTCCAAGCGCTGCTCGCCAAGACGGTGGGCGTGCCCGCCTTGCTGGGTGAGGTGCTGGCGGATGTGCGCGGGATCGACGAGGTGTGGATCTTCGGTTCCTGGGCCGAGCGATACGTCGGGCACGCGGGCCCGCCCCCAGCTGATGTCGACGTCGCCGTCGTTGGCACTTCACCCCTCAACGCCGTTCGATCTGCGTGCCGGTCGGTAGAGACTCGCATCGGCCTCGAGGTGAACCCGGTCGTGCTCAGCCGCGAACAGTGGGAGAGCACCGATGACGGGTTCACCCAGACGATCCGCTCCGGGGCGCTTGTGCCAGTGGCTGTCCCGATCGGGACCGCCATATGATTCGACCCGACCCCGTTACGTGGCTTCGCGAAGCCGTAGTCACCCGTGACCTCGATCGGATCCGGGGTGACATGGCCGCTGCAGGCACTCGTATCAACGACGCGCGGGCGACCGTCAAGGCAGCTCGCAAGGTTCAAGCCGACGCCCCTTCCTTCGCCATCGCAGGCTGCCACGACGCCGCGAGGAAGTCGATCACCGCGCACATGGTCGCCACTGGCTACCGCCCGAAGAAGGGCGACGGAGCTCGTCGGATCGTCATCGAGTACGCGCGCCACGTGCTCGGCCACGTCATCACCGACGACGACCTCGATGCGCTCGACGGTCTTCGTCGTGACCGCGGCAACGCCGAGTACGGGGACTTCGCCCAGCAGCGCTTCGACCAGGCGCACCTCGACCAGGCGGCCGATCTCGCCGAGCGGATCGTCAACGCGGTCGCCGCCGAACTGGCCGGCCCGACGAAGCGCTGATCGGCTCCGACAGACCACAAAACGGACCACGAAATGCCGATATTCGACGACATTCGGCATGCTTCCATGATGCAAGCATCTTCTCGTCGTCGCAACGAAACAGCTCTCGGCTCTCGTCGTCGTCGCCTGAGGTCCCGAAAGCGCACGCCGCCCTGCGGCAGACCGTTGGCCCGAGACCCCACGACGCACGGCGCCCGTCAGGGGTCGAGCCCCGCTTCTTGAGACAGGCCACTTCCCGGACCTGACCGAGGGAGACAGGTGGTCCCGCGGGACCACCTGACAGGAATCTGACCGGTGCAAGCCGGCACACTCAAGAACTCTTTCGACGCACCCGTCGGACCCCCTCGAAGGCACTACGGGAGCAGGGAAAAGGCCTCGACATGGGTGGGGCGAACGATCATGAAGTGCCGGTGGTCAAGGGTGGCAACCTCGGTGATGCCCAATCGCTCGCACGCTGCGACGACCGATGCGTCGACCGTGCCGAGCGGCAGGTCTCGATAGCGACTGACCAGCTCGGCCATGCGGAGCCAATCCTGTGGAGCAGGCGATTCGGCGATGAGGTTGCCACTCGCAAGGTCGCCGAGAAAGCGGGCTTCTGCATCGGGGCCGAGCCGGTTGGCCACGAGATAGGCCACCTCGGTCACCACCAACGTGGGCACGAGCAGGGGGCCGGGGTGGGTCTCAAGAAGATCCAGGCACGCCCGGTGGTGGCGATCGTCGGCATCGACGTAGGCATAGAGGGGCCCGGCGTCAACGACAAGCCCTATGACCGGGCCTCCGCCCGGAGGATCTCCTCGATGCGCTCGGAGATATCGGAACAACCACTCCTTCCGGCGCCTGCCGCCAGGAGTCGTCGCCGCCCGCCGTCCCGGCCGAGGTGCGCCTCGAGCGCCTCGCGCGTGATCGCCGCGATCGTGACACCGCGCCGCTCGGCCTCATGGCGGAGTTGGGCGTCGAGGTCGTCAGGCAACTTCACCGATGTCCGCTTCATGTACGCCAGCATACCAACACGGGTGGATCGCGTCAGAACGTGATGACCTTGTCGGCCCAGAGGGTCCAGTCGGTGACCTCGTCGAGGCTGGAACGGCGGGCGTCGTCGACGATCATGGTGTCGAGGATGCCCCTG